>JAJYOO010000119.1 GCA_021796155.1 Chloroflexota bacterium | reverse complement strand
TCGACAAGCCAACTTCAAAAATGTTGCTCAAGCCAGACGCTGGTTCGCCGCCCATCTCTCCGATGCTTTTTCACTGCTTACCATGCCCTATTCTCATTCTTGAGAAAACCATACAAATAGGGGAGCCTCTGCTCACGCAGATGAAAACACCGTGTTATAATTCAGTCACTGAATTTTGAGCCATGGAAGATACGCATAACGAAACCATTCGCGAGCTGACACTGCTTGAGCAAGTCGAGAGCGACCCGGACATTAATCAATCCACCCTCGCCAACCAGCTTGGCGTCGCGGTCGGAACCGTCAATTGGCATCTCAAACGGCTGATCGCCAAAGGCTATGTCAAAGTCCAACGCGCCGAGCGCAAAAAGCTTCGTTACATCATTACCCCCGAAGGTATTGCTTTGCGCGCCCGCCTGACGGTGGATTATATCGAGCATTCCTTCGATCTCTATCGCAAGACGCGCAAACGAATCAAAGAGCATTTGAATACGATTCAAGCTGCAGGATTTAATCGCGTTCGCATTGTTGGCGGCGGCGATGTAGCAGATATTTGTCGGCTGTCGTGTCTTGAGCAGGGACTCGTGGTCGTTCAAGACGCTGATGTACCGAGGCTGGAAATCAAAGGCTGGAAAGTTGTTTTGAATATGGGAGACAATTCATGAACTCAGATCGTCATATTTTGATCACGGGAGGCGCGGGATATATCGGCTCTCTCCTGACCTCGGAACTGCTGAGGGCGAATTATCGCGTTACCGTGGCTGACAGTTTGCTCTTCGGCGGCGAGTCGCTGGTTCCGTTTTTTCATCATCCAAATTTTCATTTTGTGAAAGCCGACGTGACCGAGCCGCGTGCCATCAAGGACGCGGTGCGATCCGAACATTCGTCCGGTGTGCTGTGGCCCAAGCCGGATGCAATTGTTCATCTCGCCGCCATCGTCGGATTTCCCGCGTGCCAGGCGGTGGGACACCAGGTGGCATGGAAGTACAATGTCGAAGCCACGAAGATGGTTTTCGAGCAGGCGTCCGCTTTGGGCGTGGGACGATTCGTGTTTTCGTCCACGTACAGCAACTATGGTTTGATGGCCGATGGCAAACCAGTCACGGAAGAGTCGCTGCTCAATCCGCAATCGTTGTATGCCGAGACGAAAATCGCTGCGGAAGAATTTTTGCTAAGTCAAAAAGATGCATCTTGTGCACCGTTGCTGTTCCGCTTTGCGACGCTTTACGGAATTTCTCCGCGCACACGTTTTGATCTGATCGTCAACCAATTTGTTTTGGATGCATATACCAAGCGTCAGTTGCTGATCTATCAACGTGGTTATTCGCGTTCGTTTGTGCATGTGCGCGATGTGGTGCGCGGCATTATGATGGGACTTGACGTGCCCGAGGAAAAGGTCCGCGGGCAGGTATACAACCTCGGCACAGAAAATGGCAATTACACCAAGGATCAAATTGTGAATCTCGTGCTGAAGCGCATGCCTGAAACCACCGTGGAATATAAAGACTTAACTTTCGGCGGCGACATGCGCGACATCACAGTTTCGTTTGCAAAGATCAAACGCGAACTTGGCTTTGAAACGACTCTCGATGTTGACGACGGCATTCGTGAGTTGTTGTTTGCTATGAAGACGGGTTTGATACGCGATCCGCTGGATCAGCGCTATCGCAACGCGCAATTCATTGTTCAATAATGGAGTAAAAGATGGCAGAAAATTTCTGGCAAGGGAAACGCGTCATTTTGACGGGCGGAGCGGGATTTCTCGGCTCATTTGTAACTGAGAAGTTGAAACAGCGCGGCGCAATGGATATTTTTATTCCGCGCATCGAAAACTATAATCTTGTTGACCCAAATGATATTCGCCGCTTGTATAGCGATGCGTTGAAAGATATTGACCCGAAAAAGGTTGTAATCATTCACCTCGCTGCGAACGTGGGTGGGATTGGCGCCAACCGCGAACATCCGGCTGAATTTTTCTACGATAACCTGATGATGGGTGTGGAATTGATACACCAAGCATATAAAAATGGTGTTGGAAAATTTGTCGCGATTGGCACAGTGTGCGCTTACCCGAAGTTCACGCCAGTGCCATTCAAGGAAGAAGATTTGTGGATTGGTTATCCCGAAGAGACTAACGCGCCGTACGGTCTCGCTAAGAAAATGATGCTGGTGCAAGCGCAGTCATATCGCCAGCAATACGGATTCAATACGATCTTCCTGTTGCCGGTCAATCTATATGGTCCGCGTGATAATTTCAACTTGCAGACATCGCACGTCATTCCCGCGTTGATCCGCAAAGCTGTTGAAGCCAAGGATCGCGGCGATAAGGAGTTAGCGGTATGGGGCGATGGCTCACCGACGCGTGAATTTTTATTCGTCGAAGATGCTGCGGATGGAATCGTCACCGCCGCGGAAAAATATAACGGCTCCGAGCCGGTCAACCTTGGGTCGGGCTATGAGATTTCGATTAAGAATCTGGCCGAGATGATTGTCCGTCAGACGGGATTTACCGGAAAGCTCGTCTGGCAGACTGACAAACCAAATGGCCAGCCGCGTCGGGGCCTGGATGTGTCGCGGGCGAAGGAATATTTCGGTTGGAGCGCGCAAGTTCCGTTCGAGGAAGGTATGCGCCGCACCATCGAATGGTTCAAAGAGAATCGAAACAAAATCCGTTAGAACGTTGGCAAGTTAGCAGGTTTGAGTGTTCAAACTTTCCAACATGAAACCAAAATGACTGAAATCATCAAACATCAAATTGAAACAATTTATATCAAACCGTCGAGCGGACTGGCCGCGCTTAACCTGCGCGACTTGTGGATTTATCGTGAGCTGGTCTTCTTCATGATCTGGCGCGATATCAAAGTCCGTTATAAGCAGACAATGCTCGGCGCGGCGTGGGCTGTGATTCAACCTATTCTCACGATGCTGGTTTTCAACTTTGTGTTTGGCACGGTTGCCAAAGTTCCAACGGAAGGCATTCCATATCCAATCTTTTCATATACTGCGTTGCTGCCGTGGGGACTTTTTACAGCCGCGCTTAACACTGCCAGCCGTTCGTTGACATCCAATACAAACATGGTGACGAAGATTTATTTCCCGCGGCTCGTTCTGCCGCTGGCTTCTGTGCTTGGCGGACTGGTGGATTTTGCCATCGCGTTTGTAATCCTGATCGTGATGATGATCTATTACAAAGTCACGCCCACCGCTGCTATCTGGACTTTGCCCCTGTTCCTGCTTTTGACGATCATCACCGCTCTGGGAGTTGCACTTTGGCTTTCGGCGATCAATGTTCAATATCGTGACGTGAATTATGTGCTCCCCTTTCTGACGCAGTTCTGGCTGTTCCTCACGCCAGTTGCTTATTCGGCAAAAGTCATCTCGGCAAAATGGCAGATTGTTTATTCCTTGAATCCAATGGCGGGCGTGGTGAACGGATTCCGCTGGGCACTGCTTGGGACGAATACCGGTCCAAATTTGAATATGGCTGTTTCGATTGCCATTTCCCTGATCTTCCTCATCAGCGGATTATTCTATTTCCGTTCCATGGAACGGACTTTTGCGGATACGATCTAATGACCACAGCCGTTCGTGTTGACCATCTTAGCAAGCGTTATAAAATCGGCGCGGCGCAGACCAAGTTCCGCTATAACATGTTCCGTGATGTTTTAGTGGATGTGGCGATGACACCCGTTCGCATCGTGAAGTCTATCCAAGGCAAGACCATGCGCGGCACGGACGCGACTTCATTCATCTGGGCATTGGACGACGTTTCGTTCGATGTCGAAGAAGGCAAAGTGCTTGGCATCGTTGGACGCAACGGCGCGGGCAAAAGCACCTTGCTCAAAGTTTTATCGCGTGTCACCGAGCCGACGAAAGGCACGGTCACAGTTCGCGGGCGTGTCGGCTCCTTGCTCGAAGTGGGAACCGGTTTTCACCCCGAATTGACCGGGCGCGAAAATATTTATCTCAACGGTGCCATCCTCGGCATGAAGCGTACTGAGATTGATCGCAAGTTCGATGAGATCGTGGATTTCTCTGAAGTCAGCCAGTTCATTGACACGCCGGTCAAGCGTTATTCATCTGGAATGTATTTGCGCCTGGCCTTCGCGGTCGCCGCGCACCTCGAACCGGAAATTCTTGTAGTGGACGAAGTGCTTGCGGTCGGCGACGCAGAGTTCCAAAAGAAATGTCTCGGCAAAATGGGCGACGTTGCACAACAAGGACGCACCGTTTTATTTGTCAGCCACAACATGTCGGCAATTTTGCGATTGACTCAGGAAGCTATTGTTCTCAAAAAAGGTCAGCTTATCAAACGTGCTCCTTCGCAGGAAGCCGTGGATTTTTATTTGGCTTCCGGTCAGGCCGAGACCGGTGAGCGGATTTGGGAAGCCGATGAAATTCCCGCGAACGCTGCGCCGTTCAAACCGGTCGCGCTGCGCCTCAAGGACAAACGCGGCAAGATCGTGGACACAGTCCGCTCAACCGAGCCGACCACATTGGAATGGGAATATCAGCTCGACATGCCGATTACCGGTTTGCGAGTTGGCATGTACCTTAGCACAATGCGCGGCGAATATGTTTTCACGGCTTTCGATACTGATGATGCAAAACATTACGAACAATTCAGTGCGCGCAAAGCCGGTCGTTACATCAGCCGTTGCGTCGTCCCCGCCGACTTTTTCAACGAAGGCCGCTATTCGCTCGGCGTGAACGCCAGTTCGTTCGGCGTCCGCCGATATTTCATGGACGAGAACGCGTTATCGTTCAATGTGGATATTTCCGGTGCGCCCGGCACGCATTGGCCTGAGTTGCGCCAGGGGCCTGTCCGCCCGCGGCTGGATTGGAAAATTGAAAAGGTCGAGTGAGGCTTTCGAGTCCAACAGGTCTAACAAGTCCGACCTGCAAGACCTGTAAGACTTACAAGACCTGTCAGACCACAACAAACATGGAAACAAAATCTACGATCAAGCAACTCTTGGGAGCCATTCCTTATTCGGCGGACTTTTACGATTCCATCCGCCGTGATCGCCCGAAGACGCGCTACAACCTCGAGCAGCTTGCATCGCATCTTCCCGCGGCGGTCGAGCAAACGCGTCCGTTTGCCGAGAAAGCCAAACGCGGAAAAAGACTTTTGTTGTTTGCCACGCTGCATTATTGGGTGGAACAGGCAGCCATCATTGGGCTTGCATTGCGCGGCCTCGGACACGATGTCACGGTTGCGTATTTGCCTTATCATGACTGGCGAAAAGACATCAACAAGTTTGATCTGCGTAGGCAGGATTTATATACCCGCCGCGTTCTGACTCCGCTTAATGGGCTTGTCCATTGCGCTTCATTGCTCGACGTCAAGCCGGCTTCCGTTTTACCGGCGAATCTCGTCCCCGACATTCGCCTCGTCTCCACCTACGACGCGCAGTATACGCTTCAAGTCGAAGATGTGGACACAAACTCTGCATTGTATCGCCTTCGTTATCAACGAAATGATTTTGCTGCGCGTGCCGCGTTGGCGTTGATGCAATCCGAAAAACCGGACGTTGTTTTAATCCCGAACGGAACTATCACAGAGCTTGGCGCAGTTTATCGAGTAGCGCGTCATCTTGGAATAAAAACGGTCACGTATGAATTCAACGACCAGCGCGAACAAGTTTGGGTCGCGCAGAATGATGAGGTCATGCGCCAGAACACAGACTTGCTTTGGAAGGCGCGCGACGGAAATAAACTCACGAAGCCTGAACGCGCTTTGATCGAAGAACTTGAGTCGGCGCGCATGGGCGGTAAATCTTTTGGAAAATCTGTCCGCCAATGGCAGGATGTCGCTACGATGGGCGGAGAAAAAATCCGCAAAGAACTTAAGCTTGATGATCGTCCGGTTGTTTTATTAGCGACGAATGTTTTAGGTGACAGCCTCACGCTTGGACGAAACATTTTTGCGCGCAGCATGGCCGAATGGATCGCAAAAACTGTCCAATTTTTCGCGGCCCGCTCCGATGTCCAGGTATTGATTCGTGTTCACCCTGGCGAGCGGCTGACGCATGGCACGTCCATGGCCGATGTGGTGAAGTCCGCGTTGCCTGAAATCCCATCACATATTCATTTGATCGGGCCGCTTGAAAAAATCAACACGTATGACTTGATGCAGATCGCATCGCTTGGCCTGGCGTACACGACCACAACCGGACTCGAAATGGCGATGAATGGCATTCCCGTGATCGCCTGTGGCGAGACGCATTATCGCAGGCGCGGCTTCACGCTCGATCCAAATTCATGGGACGAATATTACGCGATGATCGAGCGCGCGTTGAAAAGCAAAAAGCGTTTGACGAAGCAGCAGATCGAAACTGCGTGGGAATACGCGTATCGTTTTTTCTTCGAGTACCCGTTCGATTTTCCGTGGCGGTTGATGCACTTTTGGAAGGACATGGAAATCTGGCCGATGAGTCGTGTGCTGTCAAAAGAAGGCCAGGAGAAATTTGGAAAGACATTTGGTTATCTGGCTGGTGAAAAAATAGAATGGTAACGTTGTAGAGGGCGCGACACATCGTGCTCCTGCAAAAACAATTTATGCAAAACACAAAACAACAAGTGCGCGAATTTTATGACCAGATCGGATGGTCGCAAGTCGGCGAGGGGCTTTATCAGAATGCCCGCTACGAAGACCTGCGTCCGGTTTCGCGCGACTACATCCACAAATGCCATTTGCGCGTGAACCGTTATATCGCTTCACGCGGGGACTTTTTGCTGGACGCCGGTTCCGGGCCTGTGCAATGGCCTGAATATTTGACGTATTCCGAAGGCTATCGTTTCCGCGTCTGTGCCGATATTTCAATCACGGCGTTGAAAGAAGCGCGTCAAAAGATCGGCGAACACGGTTTATACGTGGTGGCTGACATCGCGAATCTTCCATTCAAGCCTGATAGTTTTGACGGTATCGTTTCATTGCACGCCATTCATCATTTGCCATTGAGCGAACATAAACGGGCGTATGTTGAATTGAATCGTGTGCTAAAGCATCAACGAATGGCAGTCATCGTCAACGGCTGGCATAATCCGTTATTGATGCGAGGTGAATG
>JAJYOO010000118.1 GCA_021796155.1 Chloroflexota bacterium | reverse complement strand
GACTTTTGTACATGCGCACGCGCGAAGCGGACTCGTCAATCAAGTCAATAGCTTTGTCGGGGAGGAAGCGCTCGGTCACATACCGGGACGAAAGATGGGTCGCCGCTTCGAGAGCTTCATCTGAAATCACGAGATGATGATGCTCCTCGTATGCGCCGCGAATTCCTTTGAGAATTTCAATCGTTTCATCTTCCGATGGTTCATCCACTTGAACGGGTTGGAAACGACGTTCGAGCGCCGCATCGGATTCGATGTGCTTGCGATATTCATCGAGCGTGGTCGCACCGATGACTTGCAATTCGCCGCGCGATAACGCGGGCTTCAAAATGTTGGCCGCGTCCACGGATGAGCCTGCGGCTCCCGCGCCGACCAACATGTGGACTTCATCAATGAAAAGAATGGCTCCTGATTGTTTCAACTCATCAATGACACGTTTAAGTCTTTCCTCGAACTGGCCGCGGTACATCGTGCCAGCAACCAATGAACCAACGTCGAGTTGAAGCACACGCTTGTTCATCAGCGGCGCGGGGACATCACCTTCGACAATTCGTTGTGCAAGTCCTTCGACGATGGCAGTCTTGCCAACGCCCGGTTCGCCGATCAATGCTGGGTTGTTCTTCGTGCGGCGCGCGAGGATTTGAATCACGCGCTCGATTTCCATCTGGCGGCCAATGACCGGGTCGAGTTTCTTTTCCTCGGCCATGGTTGTCAGGTCCGCGGCCAGTTGATCCACGAGCGGAGTCTTCGGCCCGGAGCTTGGACTCTTCGCGGATTGTGGCGTCCCGGCCGGGGCGGGGGAGGATGCGGTCTCGTTGAGCACGCGGCGAGTTTGCCTGCGGATTTGATCCGCGGTTACGCCGAGTCTGCGAAGCACTTCCATCGCGGTGCCTTCGACGCGTACCAATCCGAGCAAAATATGTTCGGTGCCAATGTAATGGTGTCCGAGATGACGCGCCTCGTCCACCGCATATTCCAAAACTTGTTGTGTATCAGGAGCGAGTTCGATCTTGTTGTCGGTGTGGCGGCTTTCGATGCTCACCCGGTCAATGATCTCACGTACGCGATGTGATTCCAATCCCAGTTCGCGGAGCACACGACCTGCGACTCCGCCTTCTTCTTCCATGAGGCCCAGCAGCAAATGTTCGGTTCCGATGCTGTTTTGTCGGGCGTTCTCTGCCTCCGTATGAGCAAGACTGAGAACGCGTCTTGCGCGCTGGGTAAAACGTTCCATGCCAGCCATAAAAAATCTCCTTGACCCAATTGGATAGGATGGGTCGGTTTTGATTCTACCAAAAAGGCAGGAAGTCAGTGTATGAAAAAGATTAGAGTTTGATTACGGTTGTGATATTTCGATTCAATTTCATCACAGAACGCGTGTAAAGATCACTATTTATCTGTTATCCCCATCACCATTTATCTTACCGCGCGCTTGACGATCCAATAGTTTTTTGATGTTGTATTCTGCAATCTCATCGAGCGAAAGATCGAGCTCCGTTGCAACCTGCGCGAGATACCATAACACGTCGCCGAGCTCGGCTTTGAGCGCGTCACGCGTCTCATCGCTGATGACGCCGTCTTTGTCGCGGAAAACTTTTTTGATTTTGCCCGCGACTTCGCCCGCTTCGTTGGTCAGACCAAGTGTAGGGTAGATGACGGCGTGTCCGATGATGGGATATTTAGCGGTCGCACGGGATTTTTGTTGATATTCGGTAAAGTTCACTTTGATATTATCCTTTTCTCAAACCAGATTATTTTGTGCAAGATTTTAAACCCAACAGACTCTGCGGCTTTTTGCATGGCAATGTTGTTTCCATCTGTACCTAGACTGGCACTATGCATACCGCGTTCTTTCAACAGGCTCAAACCAGTCAATAATAAAGCGCGTGCCAAGCCGAGCCGTTGATAATTCGGGTGGGTCGCTACTGGATCTGTACTTCCAATTCTATCTTTCAGATTTACAGAACAGGTGCAATAGGCGGCGAGAGTCCCATTTGGAGCAACAGCGATAAGATCAAGCGAGGGATCATAATCGGATGTTTTCATAATAGCGAGACGATTTTCAGCTGTCATATAGCCTGTGCTGAACGCTAGACGATGCAGGCTGGCAATTGCTTCCGCTTCTTCAAATCCTTTTATGGGGCGGATTACAAAACCCTTTGACAATTCTGGCTTGGAAACTGGTTGAGCCAGATCGCGCTCCATGTGGACGGTGATATTTTCGGTTTGTTGAAAACCATGTTTTTCAAGGAATTCAATTCTTTCAACATCATCCTCTCTGCAGCTTGTATCCAGCGTATCATCGTCTGTGTTTGAGTTCATTAAGCGAACAGATAACACTCCCCAATCTATAATCTCATCGCCAAAGTCTTGATCGTATGGCCTCTCGATTTCCCATAACAAGTTTCGAAAGTCATCAACATATGCCCACGCAATCAAACGATCTTCGTCAAACCACAGGCGTGTCCTTGCCTGGATTTTCGATGAGGCAAGATGTTCTTCAAGATCAGTTTTGGTAGGATATTCCCATCTGAATTTTGCTGGCCGGACTCTGGTTAACAAATCAAATATCAATTGAGAGTCTTCTTTGTTCTTGTAAACTCGACTTGAAATATGATTCATATATAAGCCTTGGGTTGATGGCTTCTAAGTGGGATAGATGACACCAAGTTCAATGGTGGGGTATTTAGCGGTCGCGCGGGATTTTTTATTGGTGTTCGGTAAAGTTCATGACTTCCTGATTCGCTTTGTTTCTGGCGATCCATATCATGCTTGGTGATTTGTATATCAGATCATGCTTAAAGAAATCCCCATATGCTGCTTCAATGCAAAAGCCAACCCGTCTCAGCAAATGTTCCATTTCGAACTTGAACATACAATGAAATTGCAACGATGAACTTTTCCAAGTCTCTATAACTTTCCCACTCGCATCAATTTGTTCCCAATCGCGTTCGGATGTTGCAGTTTGTGTAGATGGTTCGTATGACCATAAAACGGACTTGCGAAACCTTTCTCCTGTAGCTGGATACGTGACTATCTCGCCTACGTGGTAAGCTGATTCTCGCTTACCAACTAAGTCTGCAAGCCAGCTAATGTCATCATGATTAAGGTGAAGAACAACAACGCCATCACTTACAAGGTGTTTCTTAATTTGTTCGAGACATTTAACTTGGTCGTCCGGCGTGGTCATGTGTTGAAAAGAGTGACCGGGCATAATAACACAACCAAACTTTTTTCCAATTTCGAATGTTCGCATATCACCCAAAACCCAATTGACGTCAGGTATCCCAACACTTTTTCCCCGCGCTATATCTAACATTTCTGGCGATATATCAACGCCGGTAATCTTGACGCCGTCTTTGGCAAGCCGCAAAGTGATGCGTCCGGTTCCACAAGCAACCTCAAGCACGCCATGCGTCTTTACTAAAGGAGAATTCGCCATCAATTCCCGATAAAAGTCCACCTCGCCTTCCCAGTCTGGCACAACGAAATCATAAAGCCCGGCATTCAACTTTTCGGCAGTTATCTTTTCCATATTTGGGCCTCCAACCCTCTTTTGACACGACGAAGATCATTATAAGCTTCGACCGGAAATCATTGCTAATAAATAAATGGAATCAAGGATTTGGTATGCTTTTTATATTCTACCCATTCTTTGCCAAACCGTTCTTGCAACGTTGCTTCTTCTCTTCGGGCGCGGCCCGCAAAAGAAATCACGGAAAAGACAAGAAGCAAAAACATAGCCCAGACCGGATAAATCAAAGTCAGTCCGAACATGCAAACCCACCAGCCAAAATACATTGGATGTCTCACGAACGTATAAGGTCCGCTTTGGATCAATTGATGTTCATCCAATAGTTTGACTTGTTGACTTGTGCTGATTCCCCAATATCTTCCGAGTGTGCGACGCGCCCAAAGCGTGAACATCAAACCTGCCAAATATAAAACCAGTCCGATCACATCGAGCAATATAGCGATTTCAACCGCCATTGAAAGTAATGGAATCCAGCCGAAGTAAAAAAGCGGAACGCAGAGTCCAAGCCCGAGAATGATCATGGCAACTTGCGTCCACATCGGCCATTTGCGTCCGCCGCGTTCGGGTAAAAGTGTGACGGCTTCTCCGCGCTGCAATGCGGACAACCAATCGGCGAGCGTCAAGACAAAACTGACGTAGATCACTGTGATGATGACAATGGCGGCAACGATCCAATCGAAAATGGACATGTGTCCCTCCCGCAAACTAACTGTTTATAGAACTTGCCAATCCTCTCCAAAACTCGTCCCTCTCGCCCGGCACGAACGGACTATAAAGTGTTAATCGGTCAGCGATTCCATCATAGCGCGATTTCAGTTCGGAAGCCAATTTCTCCGCCGAGGTCGCAACGCAAAATTCGTTCATCATTTCATCTGTGATGAGCAGCGGCATTTCGGCCCATTCGCCTTTGGCTGCATGTGCCGATAATTTTTCAGCGACCTCGCCCCAGCCGTGAAAATCCATGACAGAGCGGTACGATGGGGTGGACGCGTAGAAAGATAATTGCGCTCGCGCGAAATTTTCTTCTTCTGATGAAGTGGCGACAAACGCCGTCACTGAAACTGTGACATCATTTTTTGTGCGACTTGCTTTCTTCGCGCCTTCTTCAATCGCAGGCAACATGATTTCTTTCAAATAACGCGGACTGTTGAACGGGTGCGCGTGGAATCCTTCGCAGATTTCACCGGCCAGTTTTGCAAGTCCAGTATTTACACCGGCTATATAGGTTGGAATGCCTCCACCCAACCCTCCCCCATTTTCAAAGAAAATGGGGGAGGGCAAGGGATGGGGCTGAAAAAAAGGCGACATCAATGTCAACTTATAATATTCGCCGCGGAAATTTAGTTTTGTGCCGTTTTGCCAGCAATCCCATAAGGAGCGCATCGCTTGGATCTGCTCGCGCAATTTCCCCGTCACGGATTCGGGCCACTGCATCCCGAATCTTCGTTCGATGTGTGCTTTGACCTGCGTGCCGAGACCGAGGATGAATCGTCCGCCGGATTGCGCGGCCAAATCCCAGGCTGTGTAAGCCAGATTGGCAGGCGAGCGCGCGAACGAAACCGCGATGGCTGTGCCAAACTTCATTTGCGAGGAATGTTCGGCGATCAACGCGCAGGGAAGAAACGGGTCGTGTTGGGTTTCCTGAGTCCACAACGCGTCGAAGCCGATTTCTTCTGCGGCTTTTGCAATCGCGGGGACATCTTTCAATTGAACGGGGGGAAGTGCGGCGTCAAGTTTCATACGCCGAGTCTAACATGTCTTTAAGCGCACAGGTCCCACAAGTTAACCTGTGAGACCTGTGAGACTTTTAGACTTGTTCGACTTATCGCGCTTCATTTATACTATCTACAAAACCGAAAATTTCGCGGCTTTCCTGCAGCCAGACCATTGGCGACGTTGTGCGCTTCAAATAGCGGACGATTCCATCATGGTCAACAACCAGAGATGCAGTCCGTTGGATCAGCAGGAAAAATTTTTCCAGTTCATAAACGCGGTAAACATCGCGTTCAGGATCGGACAAAATCGGAAAGGGTGCGTTCACGATCTTGGCATATTCCTGTGCGCGTTCCATTGTGTCACCTAAAATCACAATGATTTCCGCACCAGCTTCCTGAAACTGTTGAACCATGCGCCCTAACTGGGCGACGTGCGCGCGGCATTGCATTCAGATAAATTCACGCACGAAAAACAGAACCACATTTTTCTTGCCGCGAAAATCGGAGAGCGATATCTCGCTTCCATTCGTAGATGGTAGGCGAAAGTCGGGCGCGCGCGAACCGATCTTTGCTTCAATGGTATCTACATCGCTCATATTGACATCCTTTTGATTCCTTGCGAAGACAACATGATGCGGCGACTTATTACTCGCTCAATAAATATGCCATGATCCAATTTGTCGTGGCGACCAACGCGTCGGTATGTGTGCGTTCGTAATTATGCGACGCGTCCACGCCGGGGCCGATCAGCGCCACAGCCACATCGCCACCCGCGCGCCAAAATGCTTCGCCATCCGAGCCGTAGTATGGATAAATATCCGTTTTGTATTCGATGCCATTCTGTTCCGCGATTGCGCGCAGTTTATTGCTCAGGCCATGATGATACGGCCCGCCGCTGTCCTTGAGGCAGAGCGTGGTATGGAATTCATCTGACTCCTGACCATCTCCGACCGCGGCCATATCAACGGAGATAAGTTCATGCACATCGGATGGAATCCCTGCGGACGCGCCGTGCCCGACTTCTTCATAATTGCTAATGTGAAAATAAACGGTCTGGGCCGGACTTTGACCGGACTCCGTTAAAGATTTGATCGCGGCCACGAGACTTGCGACGCAAGCCTTGTCATCGAGATAACGCGAGCGGACGAAGCCATTTGTCACTTCGACGCGCGGATCGAACGCCACGAAGTCGCCAACGTTAATTCCCAAGTCCCGCGTTTCTTTTTCGGATGATGTTCTTGCGTCGAGGCGGATTTCCATGTGCTCTTCATCGCGTTTGTCTTCACTGGCTTTTGCTCCGTAAACATGCACCGACGCTGAGTTGATGAGAAGCGAACCGCGAATCTTTTCGCCTTTGGACGTGAATACCCAACAACCCTCGGTTTCGACTGCGTTGAGCAGCAATCCGCCGATGCGTGTGATCGTCAGGCATCCGTTGGATTTGATTTCCTTGACCATCGCGCCGAGCGTGTCAACGTGCGCGGTCAAAGCGCGCGGCGCGGAATTTGATTGTCCTTCCCATTTTGCGACCAGCGCACCTTTGCGCGTACGCGAAAGTTTTAGCGATTTGAATGTTGAAAGCTCCTTTTCAACAAAATCAATTGCATTTTCCGTTCGTCCAGTTGGCGATGGAATGTTGAGAAGCTTGACGAGAAAGTCAATCAAGTAATTTGTATCATTCTGCGAAAGTGATACCATTATTTTTTCCTCTTTGGCTCAAAGGTGCGAATATATCTAGAAAGATGGAAGGTAATTAGATGAACATCTGTATCTTTGAGTCGAATAGGTTCGTTTTCAATAAAAGTTGACAATGCCTTGGGATTTAATATCCAAACCTCCTGAC
>JAJYOO010000117.1 GCA_021796155.1 Chloroflexota bacterium | reverse complement strand
TCAAAGCCGGTATTCCATTATTGGCGAAATGAGGAGATGAAAATGAAAATCAATCCGTTTATTTACGGCATAGTTGTGCTGACAGTTTTTCTCGGAATCATTTTCAGCGCACAAGGGCTTGGCTTTTGGAGCACATCCGGCAAAGTAGATTCTTCAGGGCAAACCATCCAGCCATCCGCCGCGGACGTGAACACGATCAAAGGCTGGATGACGCTCGAACAAGTTTCAACGACATTCAATGTCCCGGTTTCTGAAATCCTTTCGGCATTCGATCTACCTGCCGATACGCCAACGTCAACCGCGTTGAAAGATTTGGAAAGTGACACATTTGATGTCACCGCTTTGAGAACGTGGTTGAGCGAGAGATAAAGTTATATAACTAATCAGCCTCCGCGATAAAAATCATCGGAGGCTGATCTTGATTTGGCAAAAGCAACGGTCGAGAAAAAGCTATTGAGATTTCGGCTTCAGGTAATCGTCCAAGTTGAGGCGCTTGAAGAGACGCTCGCGCACGTCATCCGGCACGGGGACTGTCTCGGCTGGCGATTGAACGAGATCAATCGTCCGCTTGGTGGTGTTCAAAACGACACGGCAATTCTCGCATCCGGACAGATGCTTTTCGATCTCGCGGCAAAGTTCGGGACTCAATTCACCGTCAATATATTCGGATAAAGAGCCAAGCAAGGTCTCGCAATTCACATGATTATGATCCATCATTTTTGTCCTCACGAATAAGGCGTTCAACATAATAAGCAGAAAGTCTCTCTCGCAGATGCAAACGGGCGCGCAGCAATCGGGTCTTGACGTTGGTCTCGGTCAATCCAAGAGCATCTGCAGTGTCCTTGATTGACAATCCTTCAACGTCACGCATGACGAAAACCATTCGCAAATTTTGCGGCAGCGTTTGAATGGCTTCGTCCAGCGTCTTCTTTCCTTCCTCAGAAAGTAATTCATCTTCCGGCAGACCGCTCCAATCCACAAATTGATGCGGCGTCAATTCGGCATCTGGATCATCGGCTTGCAAATCCTCGATGTTGACTTCGGGCTTCTTGCGCCGGATGAGCATCAATGCTTCGTTGGCAGCGATGCGATACAACCAGGTTGCGAGGCTCGAACGTCCTTCGAATTCAGACAGATGCATGAGCGCATTCATGAACGTGTTCTGAAGAACATCCTCGGCATCCTGTGGACTGCCAAGCATCCGCAAACCCAAACGATAGATCGGGCCGGAAAATTCGTCCACCATGCGGGCAATTTCAGCGCGGTCACCGGCGCGGAGTTTTTCGAGCGATAGTTCCTGCGATGTCGGATTAACCATTAGATGAATTCAACCTTCAAAAGTTACACTCGTCATGCGTCGCACCAACCTTCGAGACAAAACCATTTAAACGGAATCGAATTCCGCTTGGAGTCTTCCCGTCAAAAATGATGTGACGCAATGGATTCGACTCATCAAAGTTGCAAGGAGAAAGTATACATCATCCGGGGATAGTCACCTGCAACTTTTTCAATTTATGTGCATCAAAAAGGTACAAAACGAAATTATAAGACTCGAAAAGGAGTATCAGATTAGAAATGGAAATGCTTATTGACTTCCCCGGCGGCTCGCGCGTGGACGCCCACTTTGGCGGGTTCACCGTCCCAACCGACCAGCCGCCCGCCTCAAGCGCCCCGACACCCTTCGCAGTTTTCCTTTCATCCATCGGAACCTGCGCGGGGATTTATGTTTTGGGCTTTTGCCGCCAGCGCGGATTGCCCGCCGATAACATTCGCATCATTCAGCGTATTCATTCCAACCCGTTCAATGGCATGGTGGAAAAGATTGATCTCGAAATCCAGGTCCCGCCCACGTTCCCGGAAAAATACCGCGACTCGCTCATTCGCTCGGCGGAATTATGCGCGGTGAAGAAACATCTTGAGAATCCGCCACAATTCGACATCACGACTCAAGTCATCGCTCCCGCGTAGGAATCTCTCATGGAAAAATTACTCGACAAACAAATTGTTGATCAGATCAACGAAGCTTTCGCACAACTGAAAGAGCCGGTGCAGATTCTCTTCTTCGGCTCGCGCGAAAGCTGTGAATATTGTGCGGAGATACAACAGCTTCTGGAAGAAGTCGTAACCATCAATGACAAGATCAGCTTGAACATTTATGACTTCCAAACCAACAAAGATGTAGCCGACAAATATAACGTTGATAAATTTCCCGCCATCGTGGTCGCCGCCAAAGATGGAGAACAAATTTCGAATCTTGGAGTTCAATTCTCAGGCGTCCCATCGGGACACGAATTCGCCACACTTATCAATGACATCATAATGGTATCCAACCGCGACTCCGGTCTCAGCCCGGCAGTGCGCGACTTCCTGAAAAATCTGAACGAACCGTTACTGCTCCAGGTTTTCGTCACACCTACCTGACCATACTGTCCGCGAGCCGTGTTGCTCGCACATCAAATGGCAATGGAAAACCCGGCGATGATCCGCGCCGAAGGCATCGAAGCAACGGAGTTCCCTGAACTGGCACAGGAATATTATGTCAGCGGCGTGCCGCAGACCGTGATCAATTCAGGAGCCAAAATGGTGGTCGGCGCGGTACCGGAACAAGGTTTGCTGACAGAGATCAAGCGCGCCCTCGAGAAATAAAGCACATCAAAGCAGCAGGATCGCATGACCAAGAAGAGTAAATATCGAAAGAGAAAACAGAACAATAGCGGATTGGCTGCGATGGGTATCGGGCTGGTCCTGGTCGGCATTGCGCTGTTCATCTTTTGGCCCAAACCAAGCGCTACATCAGGCTCCGCACCATCTGCCAATGAAGGATCGGTTGTGCCGGCCGCGGTCAACTTCGCGGCTCCGCAACTTGCCTTGCAAAGCATCAACGGCAACACCGAGTCGCTGACCGATTACCGGCAAAACGTTTTGCTGGTCAACAATTGGGCAACATGGTGTCCGCCGTGCAAAGCGGAAATGCCAACACTCGAAGCATATTACGAAGCGCACGCGGCAGAAGGTTTTATGATCGTTGCCATCGAAGCCGGAGAGCCGAAAGATTCCGTTTCACAATTTGCCCAAAGTTATGGATTGAAATTTCCCGTTTGGGTTGATCCGCAGAATGCGTCATTGGCTGCATTTCGGAATCAGGACCTTCCTAACTCGTACGTGATTGACCGGACGGGAACCGTCCGTTATGCGTGGGTCGGCGCGATCAGCCGAGCCATGCTTGAGAAATATGTGACGCCGCTGTTGACGCAAAGCAATTAAGCATTTGCGAATCAAAAAGTGCTGATGAAAAATCATCAGCACTTTTTTGTTTAATTCATCGTCGGGCCTCGACCAAATACGCGTCATCATCCTGCCAGTTTTTCATTTTTCCAAAACGTACAAGACCAGCGAGTGAAGGGGAAGAATATGCTTGACTTTTAAGCCGGCTTGAGTCGCAAGATCTGTAACTTGCTTCTCGTCTAGGCGTTCGTCTAGCCCCGGACCGATTTCTTGTTCCTTGTATGGCCACTCCAGTGCCGCTACGCGGTGTCGGGCCACGCGCGCCGCTTCCCGTATGGCTTGGAGACGGTCATCAGTCTCGTGAAACAACAGCCCCATGAAAACCAGATCAAAGGCGGCATCGGGATAAGGAAGGGATTCGGCAGTCGCATCCTCGAAGCGCACACCCGGCACCAGCTTTCGCGCTGTCTCCAGCATTTCTGGGTTGGCATCAACGCCTATAACGTCCAGTCCAGCCCTGGAAAAAGTTTCAGCAAAGATTCCGCTGCCAGTGCCCACATCCAGCACGCGGCGAAAATCTCCATCTTGCAGAGACAGCTTCACCACGCGGTCAGCCTCCAACCATGCCAGCCGTTCGGGACTGCGCAAGCGGGCAATGTCACCATGAAAACGATGTTCGTGCATAAGTCGCTCCATCCGTAAAAATGATTTTGATTCTATCGGTTCGCCAAGAAAATACTGAATGTATTCTCTGTCTCGATGTTGAGTGAATTTCGATCCTACTCCATGTAGGTCACATTTGAAACGTCACATACAAAGCTCGAAGGAACTTATGCTTTGCTGGTCAATTCTTTAAATTTCGATGTAATTGCGCGCCAGATTGGGCAGCGATCATACACCGCGCTGAACATCAACAGACCGCCCAAAATGAACAACAGCCAATTTGAATTCAATGTCCAGCCAAGCCAAACGGCAACCAAGCCAGCTCCAACACGAAGGACGCGATCTCTGGCGGCGAGCGCAGCAGGGCCGGGAATACCGCCGGCTGCAAGCGTCTCGAACAAATTCTTCAGCGCGTTCGCAGGCTTTGCGCCGACATACCGCGAAATCTCCTTGCCATCGCGAAAAACAACCAGCGTCGGGATTCCGTACACCCCAAGTTTTTTCAAAAGGTCCGGCGAGTCGTCGGCGTTGATTTGCATCAGGTCGACGCGCCCAGCATATTCTTTGGATAGTTTTTCCAAAATCGGCTTGACCATTTTACAAGGCCCGCACCACGGCGCCCATAAATCAACCACCACGGGACGCGGATTTTTCTGAATCTTCTGGAAGAAAGTGTTTGTATCCATGTTGAATTGGAAATGTCCAGACTCCTTTTTGGATAATATCAATATACAGATGCCGGAAAAAGCCGAAAGTTGCATGCAACTTTTTGGATTTTCCCGCATCTATTCCTCGTAGAAGTTCTGCATAGAGGTGAACATGGATCAAACCAAACCACAACCACGCGTAATCGTTTTCAGCACGCCCACTTGTTCGTTCTGCAACATGGCAAAGAAATATTTTCGCGAAAAAGGAATCAAATATCGAGATGTGGACGTCAGCCGCGACATGGCTGCTGCCCGCGACATGGTGCGCCGCTCTGGTCAGCAGGGCGTGCCGGTGATTGACATTGGCGGAAAGATCGTGGTCGGCTTCGACCGCGTGAAGATAGACAAATATCTTGGACTCTAATCTGGAGGTAGTAATGGCAAAAATCAATCTTCAACCGATGGGCACGCGCGTGCTCATCAAACCCATCGAACAGGAAAGCAAGACATCATCTGGTTTATTGCTTCCCGAGACTGCAAAGGAAAAACCGCAGACTGGCTTGGTCGTTGCGATTGGCGACGACGAAGAAATCAAATTGAAAGTGAACGACAAGGTTTTGTTCGCAAAATATACCGGCACGGAATTCAAAATGGACGGGACAGAATATTTGCTGCTCGAAGCCAACGACGTGCTGGCAAAAGTTCTCAACTAAAATCATTACGCCGACAAATAAAAAAGGAATGCAGCACGCATTCCTTTTTGTTTATCATCATCAGGCACGAGTCAAATTTTTCAACATACTGCACAAAACATCCAAAGCCTTCGAATACTCTTCCAATTCGATATGCTCATTTGGCGTGTGATCCAAAGTTGAATCGCCGGGACCATACACCAGCGCGGGACATTTCCAAACCGGCGCGACGATGTTCAAATCAGCGGTTCCCGTTTTATAGACGAAGCGCGGCTCTCCGCCCTGCGAGCGGATTCCGTTCAAGAAGGCGCGCACCAACGGGGTGTTCTTTTCACACTCCCACGCCGAGACAGCGTATCCCGTTGGCTCAACAATTGCCCCATCCGCAATTTCATTTAACTTTGAATACCAGTCCTTCGGCGAGATGCTAGGAGGCAACCTCACACCGACTCTCAATCTCGCCCACTGTTCAAAATCATTCGAGTCAGAGTTCATGCCGCACAAAGTCAATAACAACTTATCAAATGCTTTTTGTTTATCGGAGTTGAATGAATCAACATAAGCTTTTACTTTCAACCATGCATCCACTGCTGCCTCTGCGGCAGTCTGTTCGCCGCTGGCAGTGTGCATTTGTTCGCGCCTGACAGTCACGTTCGCCCATGCGCTTCCCTTGTATCCCAGCGCGATTCGATCCCAATGATTCGGCTCACCAATGATGGCAAAGTCTGGTTTATATTGATCAACCACAAAGCGCGCGCCCTCTGAATCGCGTTCCTCTTCCACCGCCCCGATGACAATAAATTGCCATCCATCCACATTGCCAACTCGAGCCACGGCATCCACAAAACACGATAACGGCCCTTTTGCATCCACAGAGCCGCGTCCATATAGTAGGGGCGACAGGCCAGTCGCCCCTACATTTTCCACACGAACATTGATTTCTCCGGGGACAGTATCAATATGCCCGAGCAACACAACCTGCTTTGATCCATTGCCCATGATGCCAACAGCGTTTCCCGAGTCATCAATAAACGTGTCATTATATCCAAGCGACTTCATCCGCGCGACCGACCATTCGACCGCACCGCGCTCCTGTCCGGAGGAACTGTATTTCGAGACCAAACCAATCAGCG
The DNA here is from genome assembly GCA_021796155.1 of Chloroflexota bacterium. Next base: position 785 of record JAJYOO010000117.1, on the reverse strand, counting down.
TTGAATAATCTAAATCCGTCATCGCTAGTTTTCTTCGCTTACCAGATTCTTGTTCAAGACCTCTGTCAAAACATCCGCGAGATGATCAATCTGTTCGTATGTAATCACGAGCGGTGGTAATAAACGGACAACCGTCATGCCCGCGTTCAAAGCAATAATATGCAAATCCTGCAATGCTCTGATATACGGCGCGACCTTTTGTTTCATCTCGATGCCAACCATCAAACCCATACCGCGCACTTCGCGAATATTTGGCGATTGGATTTGCTTCAACTTGTCCATCAGATATTTGCCTTTCGCCGCGGCTTGTCCCGGCAAATCTTCTTCAATGGCAGTCAATGCCGCGACTGCCGCGGCGCACGCGAGCGGATTGCCTCCAAAGGTCGAGCCATGAACTCCGGGTGTTAGATTCCTAATCTTTTTTCCGATCAATACCGCGCCCATTGGGACACCGCCAGCCAGCGACTTGGCACAAGTCAACAGATCAGGCGTGACGCCGAAATGTTGGATTGCAAACATCTTTCCGGTGCGACCAAACCCTGTTTGGATTTCATCCACAATCAGCAATGCGCCACGCTCATCGCAAATTCGACGCGCCGCTTGAATATATTCCGCGTTCGCAGGATAAACGCCGCCTTCGCCTTGAACGACTTCCAAAATCACAGCGGCGGTTTCATCAGTTACGGCTTTATCCAATGCTTCGATATTGTTGTAAGCGACATGACTGAAACCCGGAACGAGTGGTTCGAAACCATCGCGATATTTTTTGTTGAACGTGGGCATGA
>JAJYOO010000116.1 GCA_021796155.1 Chloroflexota bacterium | reverse complement strand
GAAACATTATCCAAAATCCATTTGATCTTCGGGCCGGAGAAATAAGTTGCGAGAGGCAAACCAGTCTTCGCGCGGAAACGATCCTGCCCTCCGTCACGCGCCAACTTATTGATAATGAAATCCGTCCGCGTGTCCTGCCAAACGATCGCGTTGCACATAGGCTTGCCAGTATTCTTGTCCCACACAATCGTCGTCTCGCGTTGATTCGTCACGCCGATGGCCACGATGTCAGAGACATCGCAGTCCGCTTTCTTCAAAGCACCTTCAATCACTTCCCGCGTCCGCTTCCAAATCTCAAGCGGATCGTGTTCCACCCATCCGGGCCTCGGGTAAATCTGTTGATGCTCTTTCTGGTCAACAGCAATAATTGTCCCGCCATGATCGAAGATGATGAAACGAGTGCTGGTCGTGCCCTGGTCAATTGCAGCAACGTATTTTGGCATACCGACTCCTTCAAACAATAACGTTATTTTATAACAAAAACAGGACTGGCAAAGCTAATGCCAATCCTGTTTTTCGCAAACGAATGTAAGTTTATTTTCCGGCGTTCATAAATTTGAACACACCAGCCGCGGCTGCTCCGCCGAGCAGTGGCCCGATGAAGTAAATCACATACGTCATCGGATCGGCAACCGCGCCCGTGAACACTGCCGGGCCAAATGTGCGCGCCGGATTCAACGATGCGCCGGTGAATGGCCCGCCCGCGAGAATCGCAAACGCCAGCGTCATGCCGATCACCCACCCGGCAAATGGACCGGCTTTGCCAGCCACAGCCGCAGTCAAAACCGAATACACAAGAAAGAAAGTCATCACAGCTTCGGCAAGCATCGCCATGATCGGCGCAGACGAAGTCAACGATCCGACCGTTGCGCCGGGTGCGACATCGCCAAAAAGTGTTTTGACCAAAAACGCCGCAACGACCGCGCCGATGAATTGTGGCAACCAATATGAAATAACAGCTTGATCCCACTTCACTATTTTGTTCAGCGCCAGGCCAAATGTCACTGCCGGGTTGATGTGCGCGCCGGAGATGTGTCCAAAAACATAGACCATCACCGCTAACACAAAACCGTGCGCCAAAGCCACACCCAGTAAACCTGCTTTGGCGACCATCGCACCCGCTCCGAAAAACGTCAATGCAAAAGTACCGATCAATTCTGCCACGAAAATCTTTCCATTAAACATTTGCTGCCTCCGATAAAAGTTGGTCTGAACCTAAAACCGCTAAAAGATTGTTGATGATGCTTATACCATTTGCCACTTACGCGCGCCAGCTAGAAATGATTTTCCATTCATGGATTTCTTCCCGGCTGGCTGTACTTCATCAAGGATGAGAAACCCGCCTCGCGCGCCGACTGCAGGCTGGTCCCGATAAACCAGCCTCTGCCCCACTGACGCATTCCCCGTTTCCACATGCGCCCGATGGACTTTGAGCCTTGCTCCATCAAAATCCATATACGCGCCCGGCCACGGATTGAATGCTCGCACGCGCCGCGCCAACTCCTCAGCGGATTGTGTGAAATCAAGGCAGCCTTCTTCTTTTTTTAACATCGGCGCATACGTCGCTTTGCTCTCATCCTGCACCTGTGACTTTAACTCGCCAGATAAATATCGCGGCAATGTTTCGATTAACAAGTCCGCACCGAGACGCGATAACTTTTCAAATAACGAGCCAGCCGTGTCCTCCGCTTTGATTGGAATCGCGCGTTGAGAAATCATTGCGCCAGTATCCACGCCTTTATCCATTTGCATGATCGTCATGCCCGTTTCAGAATCACCAGCTAATATCGCAGCCTGAATCGGCGCGGCACCGCGCCAGCGCGGCAATAGCGACGCGTGGACATTGATGCATCCACGCGGAGGCAACGCGAGAACGTCCGGGCGGAGAATCTGCCCGAACGCAGCGACCACGATCAAGTCCGGGGCCCAGAGGCGCAGTTGATCCATCGCTTCGGGCGCGCGTAATTTTTCCGGCTGAATCAACGCGAGGCTTAAATCCATTGCCAGTGTTTTAATAGGCGGAGATTTAAGTTCGCGTCCGCGTCCCGATGGACGATCCGGTTGAGTCACAACGCCGACGACTTCATAATGTTCCGCAAGCGCGCGTAAAGTCGGCAATGCAAAATCCGGTGAACCCATGAAGACAACGCGAATCATGTTGTGCATTGTAGCACAGTAGTACCATTGTCCCTTGCCCTCTTGTTGATTTTTGATTGCTTTGGTTGTAAAATAGCCGAAATTTCAGACCAGTTCAGGAGGAACAAATCATGTCTCAAGCACCAATGTCTGCCGATGTCACCAGCGATGACAAGCTCTGGGTATTGCTGACGTACATCTTCACGCCGATTGTCCCGATTATCATCTTGCTGATCCCTGATAAAAAGGACCGCCCATTCATTAAGGCACACAATGCACAGGCACTGGCTTGGGGCGTTGTTCTGTTCGTTGTGAGTTTCTTGTTGAGCTTCGTAATCATCGGCGCGTGTGTCGGGATTTTGGGCTTCATACTCAATATCTACTGGGGCATCCAAGGGTATCAAGGTAAGTACATCAACATTCCAGTGATAACGAACTTCGTCAAGAACCAAGGTTGGGCATAGGTTCTCTAACATAAGAATCGCGAAAAAGACTCGCCTCGGCGAGTCTTTTTGTTTCCGTCATCCTAAGGACGGTAATAAGATGTGATAAACTCTATAACGTAATTCAAACCTTGAGGAGGAATGCAATGACAATCGGGTCATCGGGCCCGCAAGTATATACCCCACCGCCGCTTTCACAGAACGATGAACGAACGTGGGCCATGCTCGCTCATTTGAGTGTTCTCGTTAATCTTATTTCGGGTTTTCTCGGTCCCATAGCTGCATTGATAATTTACTTGGTTTATAAAGATCGTTCGCGTTACGTGGCATATCAGTCCATGCAATCTTTCGTTTTTCAATTGATCTGGTGGGTTGGTGGCGGCGTTGTGATCGCCGCAGTGTGGATAATTACCAGCCTATTGAGCGCCGTATTGATTGGACTGTTGTGTATCCCGTTTGCCTGCATCTTTAGTGCCATGCCATTAGTCGCTCTCATCTATGGAATTATCGGCGCTGTCCAAACCAGCCAGGGCCAGGACTTCAAATATTGGCTGGTCGGAGATTGGGTACGAAGCACACTAACCGGTTGAATTTTTTCCAATTATGAAACAAAGTCTGCCGCAATGGCAGACTTTGTTTTGATTGGGATGCCAAAATCAGATAGATGACCCGGCGTACCAAACTATTATCAAGGAATTGCAGAATCAGCTTCACGAGGTGGAAAAGCAAAAGGGCGCGCCGCCCGTTATGGATCCGAGATTGATCCCGACGCTAAGTCCGACCATTGTCCCGACGCCATAATCACGGATTTTCGTCCTCTTGACGCTTCTTTCCCAGACTTATAAAATGGATGCAACAATTAAGCAGGTTCTGGGAAGAGATTCCGCATCCACGCGGGACGCCGAAGGTGCAAGTCTGGAAAAGGCGAAGCCAGGCGAAACTCTCAGGCAAAAGGACCCAGCATCCGAACCACTCTGGAAAGTCCCGCAATCGCGAGACACCGACGGTGAAAATTTAGTTTGATAGTTTGGTAGTTGGATAGTTGCGTAGTGACTACGTAACTACAAAACCACCCAACTAAGCAACTAAACGAATCTCTCAGGTCAAATTACAGAGGACGCGCGATATGAAAATCGTGCGTCCTTTTTGATTCTCGCCTATCATATCTTCCCCAAAGAGGAGAACCATGAATACTCCAGCTAATCTCAAGTACACAAAATCCGATGAATGGTTCGACGCATCCAGCGGAAGCATGGGACTGACCGATTATGCTCAGTCTCAGCTTTCAGACATCGTCTTCGTTGAAATTCTCGTTGACGCTGGCGATACAGTCGAAGCCGGAAGCCCGATCGCGTCTGTTGAATCAGTCAAAGCTTCGGCAGAGATTTACGCGTCCGCCGCTGGAAAAGTAACCGCCGTCAACAAGGACCTTTCCAACAAGCCCGAGACTCTTAACAGTGATCCCTACGGCGCGGGTTGGATGGTCAAGGTCGAAGGTGGGCAGACGAGCGACGTGATGGATGCGGCCGCGTACGAAACGTATTGCACAGGCAGGTCTCATTAGTCTTTAAGTCCAACAAGTCTTACAAGTCGTCTTGTGAGACTTGCTAGACCAATAGACTTGTAAGACTGGAGACACAAATGACCTACATTCCCATTAGTCCCAAAGAACGGGACGCGATGCTGGAGACCATCGGCGTTAAAACGCTCGATGATCTTTTCAAAGATGTACCAGCCAAACATCGCTTTCCCAAATTGAATCTGCCCCCCGCGCTGACCGAGATGGAAGCCGCGGCTGAACTGGCAGACATCGCTGCCAGCAACGAGAACGTGCGCGGCGATTTGATTTCCTTCCTCGGCGCGGGCATCTACAACCATTACATTCCATCCGTTGTGGATCACATGCTGCGTCGCGGCGAATTTTATACCGCGTATACGCCCTATCAGCCAGAAATTTCACAAGGCACGCTGCAAGGCATCTTCGAATATCAATCTCTGATGTCTGCGCTGACCGGCATGGAAGTTTCCAACGCCTCGCACTATGACGGCGCGACCGCCGCGGCGGAAGCTGTCAATATGGCATGGGCACAGTTCCGCGGTAAGCGCAAAAAGGTTGTGATGTCACCTAGTGTGCATCCGCAATACCGCGCCGTGATCCGAACATACACACAAGGCATGGAATTGGAAATAGTCGGTGATGATTCAAAAGCCGACCTCGAGGCTGGTCCTGACGCGCTTGCATCGCTGATTGACGACAACACCATGATGGTCATGGTCCAATATCCCGATTTCTTCGGCCGCATCTTTGATTACACCAAACTCATCGCAGCGGCACATGCAAAAGGCGCGATGGCGTGCGTGGTTGTGAATCCGACTGCACTGGCGATATTCAAGACGCCGGGTGAAATGGATGCAGATATCGTTGTCGGTGACGGCCAGCCGCTTGGTGTCCCGATGTGGTACGGCGGCCCGACGGTTGGCTTCTTCACAACGAAGAAATCTTTCGTCCACAAAATGGCAGGACGACTCGTTGGCGAAACCGTTGATAGTCATGGACAACGCGCCTATGTCCTCACACTCACCGCGCGTGAACAGCACATCAAACGCGAGCGCGCAACATCCAACATTTGCACCAATCAAGGATTGATCGCGCTGGCATCCGCGATTTATATGTCATTACTTGGCAAGAGCGGCATGAAGCAAGTCGCTGAACTTTGTTATCACAAGGCACATTATGCTGCCGAGCAGCTCAGCAAAATTGATGGCATGGGCTTGTGCTTCACCGAGCCGTTCTTCCACGAATTCGCATTATGCGTCAATCGTCCAGTTGAAGAAGTCAATGCGCATTTGCTTGAGCATGGCATCATCGGCGGTTACGATCTCGGTCAGGATTATCCATCGCTCAAAGATCACATGCTGATTGCCGTGACTGAGATGAATACAAAAGAAGAGATTGATGCGCTGGTCGAGGTCCTTTCGGAGGTGAACCATGATTGAAGCGACTCTTACCGCGACGGCCAAAATGGTAGAACCGACTGTTTTCGATTTATCTTCGCCGGGACGCACGGGCGTTACTTATCCGGAGCCGGATGTGCCGCGCGCCGAATTGCCAAAGTCCATGCTGAGAGCGGATCTGCCCCTCCCCGAACTCGCAGAAGTGGATGTGGTTCGCCATTACATGCATCTCAGCAAATTCAACTACAGCGTGGACGGCGGCTATTATCCACTCGGCTCATGCACGATGAAGTACAACCCGAAGATTGATGAAGACACTTGCCGCCTACAAGGATTTTTACACACGCATCCTCTTCAACCCATTGAAACAGTTCAAGGCAACTTGGCCTTGATGTATCAATTGCAGGAATGGTTGAAAGAGATCAGTGGCTTTGAGGCGGTCACGCTCCAACCCGCGGCGGGTGCGCACGGAGAATTTACCGGCGTGCTCATCATGCGCGCGTATCACAAATCGCGCGGCGACACAAAGCGCACGAAGATGCTCATCCCCGACTCCGCACACGGGACGAACCCCGCGTCGTCGGGCATGATCGGATTGCAGATTGTACAAATCCCATCTGACGCGCACGGCAATGTTGATCTCAAAGCGCTGAAAGAACATTGCGATGACACCGTCGTAGGAATGATGCTCACCAATCCGAACACGCTTGGCTTGTTCGATGAAAACATCGAAGAAGTCATCAAGCTTGTGCATGGTTGCGGTGGCTTGATGTATGGCGATGGTGCGAATCTCAACGCGTTGCTTGGCATCGTCCGCCCTGGTGACATCGGCTTCGATGTGATGCACTTCAATTTGCACAAAACGTTCGCCGTCCCGCATGGTGGCGGTGGCCCCGGTTCTGGTCCGGTTGGCGTCGCCGCGCATCTCGCGGATTTCCTGCCCGAGCCGCTAGTCGGCATCCTGGAAGAAGGCGACGATGAAACGCCTCCACTGTTCGGATTTGTCAAACCTGCCAAATCCATCGGACGCATGAAAGCTTTCCACGGACATTTCGGCGGCGGACACGTGCGCGCATTTACATACATCGCCATGCACGGCCCGGATGGTCTGAAGGATATTTCGCAATACGCCGTGTTGAACGCGAATTATTTACTGGCACGTTTGCGCAATACGTATCATGTTCCGTTTGACCGCATCTGCATGCACGAGTTTGTTGCAGAGGGACAATTTGCCGGCAGTGATGTGCGCGCGTTGGATATTGCCAAGCGCCTAATGGATTACAACTTCCATCCGCCGACAAACTACTTCCCGCTCATCGTGCATGAGGCTTTGATGATCGAGCCAACCGAGACCGAAAACAAGGACACGCTCGATGCCTTCGCTGACGCGCTCATCAAGATCGCGGACGAGGCGAAGACACAACCCGAGCTTCTTCACAATGCGCCGAGCACCACACAATTTGGCCGCATGGATGAAGTCAAAGCCGCGCGCGATTTGGTGTTGTGTTGCTGGCTACCGGATGATTACGAAGAACGATAGGTGAGCAGACCTCCGAGATTTTGAAAATCTCGGAGGTCTTTGACTTTAAATGCTATGCTTATTTCAATATTCAAAAG
>JAJYOO010000002.1 GCA_021796155.1 Chloroflexota bacterium | reverse complement strand
TGTAGCCGGCATGGCATCTCCGTTAGTTCAACGGCAGATGCGCCATGGCGCATCTGCCGTTGAATGAAATTTATATTCTGATTTTACTTCACTCTTGTTGAAGCCTACTTTATGCCGGCAGCGGTGCAAGCGGCTGCGAAATCGGCGGTGCATATATCGGAGACTTTCCAGAAGCCGTCGGCGATAACCGTGGTTTCGACATTATCCTTCGTTACTGCAACTGGGGTAAGCAGTATGGAAGGAACCTCCACAACGCCATTGTTGGTTGTTGCGCCATTCGTCATGGAAGCAGGCACTGGAGTGCCAGTGACAAGATCATAAGCTAGATCGGCAGCAGCTGCGGCCTCAGGCTTGATGGCCTTGTAGACAGTCATGGTCTGGGTGCCGCTGATAATACTCTGAATACCGCCCACCGTTGCATCCTGGCCAGTCATGGGGACGGGCTTAGTGATTCCGGCAGCCTTCATGGCGGCATAAGCACCAGCCGCCAGAGTGTCATTAGCCGCTAAAACGCCATCTACCTTATTATTCAGGGCAGTGAGGGCTTGCGTCATTTCATCTTGAGCTTTAGTCCCGTCCCAACCAGGTGTATCGTATTCTTTCCCGATCGTCAACTTGCCGGCAGCCACCAGCGGATCGAACACGCTGTGTGCGCCCTGCTTGAAGAGCTTGGCGTTGTTATCGGCCGGGTCACCGTTGAGCATGACAATGGTTGGGTTTGTGACGCCGCTCAAAGCGCTCATCAATGTGGTGGCCTGTAGCTCGCCGACTTTCACGTTGTCGAACGAGATGTAATAGTTGACATTTTTCGACCCAGTGATCAGACGGTCGTATGAAATGACCGGAACGTTTTGCTGGGCAGCCGCATCCGCAATGGCAGCAGCAGATGCAGAGTCGACCGGGTCGAGCACCAGCACCTTGGCACCATTGGTCAAGGCGGCTTCCGCCTGTGACTGCTGGGTGGTAGCATCCTGATTGGCATTACTGTAGATCAGATTGTTAGCTACATCGAATCCTTTGGCAGCTAACTCAGCCTTGAAATTGGGCAGATCCTGACTTTCATAGCGCGGAGTATGATTTTCAGGCAGCAAGAAGGCGATCTTACCAGCAGAGGTTGCAGGCGCAGTCGTTGCGGCAGGCGCGGTTGTAGCTGGAGCTTGAGTTGCTGGAGCCGATGTTGCCGGAGCCTGCGTGGCAGGTGCCGCTGTCGGCGTTGCGCTTCCGCAAGCGGATAGTGCAGTGGCTGAAATGATGAGTACAGTCAACAGGCTGTACAGAACTTTCTTTGACATGGCGTTCTTCTCCTTTTTCTAAGATATTTTCTATTTTCCTATGCATATATAAATTGTGAATCCATTGATTGGGAATAAGCTGATTACTTTGGTCACCTCCTTTCGATCAAGGTTGGGTTTGAAAGAATGTCATCCACAACAATGGCGACCGCGCCAATTAGACTCGCGTCTGTCCCGAAAGTGGAAAGATTGATTTCGACCTGCTGGTCAATTTCTGGCAGAGAATGTTCGCGAACGGTCTCTCGAATGGCGGGAAGAAGATAGTTTCCTGCGATGCTTAACGGTCCGCCGAGGATGATTTTTTCCGGGTTGAAAATGTTGATCAGGTTGGCAAAGCCCTGACCCATCGCGGTTCCCGCCTCGCTCATGGAGTCGAGCGCCTGTTGATCTCCGGCATCGGCAGCCTGCCGAATCAGTGAAATGGAAAGCGGTGCGTGTTGTTGCTCCATCAGGTTGGCAAGCACACTGTCTCGATGTCCGTCCATTCGATCCCTTATCCGCTCGAGGATGGAAGCTTGATTCACGTAGGTTTCCCAACAACCGCGGTTACCGCAATGACAAAGAACATCGGCCGGTTCGGCTTTGATCGGGGAATGGCCGATCTCTCCGGCATATCCGTTCTTTCCTCGATAAAGTTTTCCGTTCAGGAACAACCCGCCGCCAATTCCGACGCCCGCAAAAACAAAAAGGAAATCCGTACTTTGCCGCGCCGCGCCGAATAGATGCTCAGCTACAGCCGCAGCATTGGCGTCATTCTCGAGATACACTCGAAGTCCGGTTGGCTTCGAAAATATTTCGCGGATGGGAATGTCATGCCAGTTCAAATTGGGCGCAAAGATGAGTGTCCCCTCGTCAAGATTTACAGTTCCCGGAATGGATAACCCAATCCCGATCAGCGAGAAATTGATATTGCGGGATGCGGCGATGGCTTTGTTCACCAATACCAGGGTTTGACTCAAAGTCTCTTCCAGCGATTCGGTCGGATCTGCCGCTTCCTGCGCGCGCCAGAGAATGGCTCCCACGAAATCGGTCAATACTACGGCGACAAAGTCCACGCCCAACTCAACTCCGATGATGCAACCTGCTCTCGAATTGATCTCCAGCAAAGTTGCCGGACGTCCAGTACCAACGGAATTTAGCCCAATCTCGTGTATCAATTTGCGTTCCAGTAGTTCCTCTACGAGGCTTGAAACTGTGGACTTATTCAAACCGGTTCTAGCCGCCAACTGAGCGCGGGAGAGCGGCGCATTATTATGAATCATCCTAAGAACGGAAGATAGATTCAACTCACGTACCAAGGATTGATCGGCCGAATTTTTGGCTATCATTCGGAATTAGTATGATGACACAACAAATTATAGGGCGTTCTGATGCAGTGTCAATTGTGGACAGATGTTATCTAATTATTTCCTAACCAAAGCCACATATTTGTTCCATAGAAAGATGTCCGCGACAACTAACCGAGAGCACGGAATGAAAAAAATGGAGGCAATGTCCATTGCCTCCATTTCAAAAATCCGGGTTGCCTGCCTATTTGCCGCTATTTTGGCGCGACGATTGCCCTCATCACATATTTATTGACCGCGCCGAAGCGATATTTGTATTCCTCGTCGCCGCGCATGAAATCGAATTCGGAGCGTCCGTGGTCGCAGGCCCATTGCAATTGGTGCCCGAGTAAAACCCAACCGGGCGAAAGCTCCATGAAGTCACGGCTGACGCCGGAGTTATAGCCCCACAATTTGTTTTTGTAATCGAAGTTGAGACAAGCTGCAGCTTTGGTTCCGTCTACAGTCAGAAAAGCCAGCCAAAGATAACCTTTCTCAAACGCGGAGCGAATGGCGGATGTCATTTGTTCACGCATGGGCGGCGTGAGAAATCCTGCCTTGCTTGCGTCATGTGTCATCAATTCAAAGAACGAATCAATTTCGGAATCGAGGCTGGCCGCATCTTCGACAATATAAAATTTCACCGGGATTTCGCTTTCAGCGGCGCGGCGCATCTTGCGTCGGATTTCGTGGCGCTGTTTCTTTTCGATTCCAGCAAGATAAGCATCGAAGTCACCGCTCAACGCGATGCGCGGTGTGGGACGATAAATTTCTTCGTGATACGCCCAGCCGCGTTTATCGGATTCAATTTTCAGCGCCGCGAGCGTGGGAGATGAATCGGGGAGGTTATACCAATCGAAAGGCAATCCGCTCAAGGTGGAGTCGGAGGCGATGAAGTCAATAAGTCCCGAAAGAAAACGCGGCAAGTCATCCGCGCGCACGATCAAATCCAAGTAATCCGAAATCTCGATGCTTCCAACTAAAAGCAACGCGGGACGCCCATCGTATTCGGCTTTGAAGAGCGGAGCAATGCCAACCAAATTTCCGTTTTCAGAAGCGGAGATCAAAACCAGTTCGGCTTGTTTCCATTCGCCACCGCCCAACGTTTTCCACCATTGACTCAAATATTCGCAGCGTTGAAATGGCGTATCGCTGATGCTTTGCTCGACGAGCGCGTTCCATTCAGGCGCGGGGATTTCTGAAAAATTTTTATGAAGTATAAATTCCATGTTTATCCAGTACGGGGATGTGTCGGCCAAATTTTACCAGTATAATGATATGGGATTATTTTGCTTTCTTACCATGTCGTTCGATCTGACTCTCGCCCCGCTTTATCGAATCAATGGAATGGATCAGGCTTCGTTGCCCGGTTTGATGGCGGCCATGCCGCCTCGCAAAACGGCGCGCGGACGTGAGCGCGATCGCCTGATCGTTTATCTTTTATTGACCGGCAACGCGGTTTTTTCAACAGGGGAATATGTGCAACTCGCCAGCCGCGCGGCAACAACTTTTTTTGAAACACACGGAACATTGACGTCTGCACTTCGAATCTCAGCGGAAGCGATCAACGAACCATTGCTCGAACGCAATATGTCCACCAGCGGGCGCGGGCAATATGCAAATGGTACGCTTGCGTTGGCGGCTATTCGTGAATCACAAGCCACGTTTCTTTTTAGCGGACCAATGCACGCGTTTATCTTGAGCGCAAACGGAGCGCAGGATATTTCCGATTCGCTTGCAGGCAAAGGCCTGGGTCTGAGTCAAACGCTCGCATATCGTTTTTCGCAGGCAACGCTTCAAACGGGCGACCGAATCATTTTTGCGAGCCGTGTCCCGGCTGGATGGAATGCCGCGCTGAAAGATTCAAGTGCAGCTTCGCTCGAATCAACGCGTCGCCGTTTGATGACGCTTACGAATGAAGACATCAACGCGGCTTTGATTTATGCGGCGGATGGGACTGGCACTCTCACGATATTGCGACCAACGCCCGATCCGACTCAATCCAAGCCGCAGCCTGCATCGCATCCGATCTTGGACACCGGTCCGGTCGCCGTGCAAGAAGCTGCATCCACGCCTGAAGCGGATTTGCCCAATTCGATTTCCAACGCGCATTTTGTCCAGCCATCCGCGTACGCGATACCGCCCGAACCAAAAGAAGAGACTCCTCTGCCGCCTGAAGAAGTTGACGAACCAACTGTTTCTAATTCAAGCATTTTGGATGCGCTGCCGCGCGCAAAACCGATCGTTGAAACGGCTCCCATTATTGAACAAAAAGTTGATGCAGCTGAAAAAGAATCACCCTCGCCAAGTGGCCCGTCTGAGCGGACGCGTCAGACTGCGAAAAAGCTTGCAAACGGAATGCAGTCCTGGCGTCGAGGCCGCGAACGAATGGATCAGGGTTTGAGAAATTTTTTGCCGCGCCTCCTGCCCGGGTCCGAGGAAGCCGCGATGACGTTATCCAATTCGACGATGGCTTTCGTCGCGATTTTGATTCCGCTGATCGTGGTAACGATTGCCAGCGTGGTCTACATCCGTTATGGACGCAGCGTTCAATACGAAGAATATCTTATCCAGGCGCGCGATGCGCGGGCGCAGGTTCAGGGAATTACCGATCCGGCTTTGCAGCGCGAAGCCTGGCAGCGCGAACTTTTTTATCTCGATAAAGCTGAGTCATATAACCAGACCTCGGAAACACAGTCGCTTCGCCAGGAAGCGCAATCGAACCTCGATAAATTGCAGGGCATCACACGTCTGCAATTCCAGCCCGTCTTGGATACAGGTGTCGGCGTGCAGATCAGTAGATTGGCGGCGAATGAAAATGATCTTTATTTGCTGGATGCCCAGCACGGCGGCGTGCTGCACATTGCATTGACCAGCAGCGGTTTTCAGCAGGACAGTTCATTCAATTGCGCGCCCGGTTCATACGGCGCGTATACCGTCGGCGCGTTAGTGGACATCCTTGCGCTGCCGATCAATAATTCCTTGAATGCCGCTTTGCTCGGTGTGGATGCGGCGGGCAATTTGCTCTATTGTTCATCGGGAAATGTCCCACAGGCCATTCCGCTCCCGCCGCCCGATACAAATTGGAAACGCGTCACAGCTTTTACGATGGACAGCGGCAATCTTTACGTGCTGGACGCCCAGGCTCATGCCGTTTGGGTTTACGTTGGCAAGGACGGCGCGTTCGTGGATCGCCCATATTTCTTTTTCGGTGGACAAATCCCATCGCTGGATGACGCGATTGATTTAGCGGTGAGCGGCGACGATCTTTACATTTTACATTCTGATGGTCATTTATCAACCTGTTCCTACAGCCGCATCCAAACCGTGCCGACGCGTTGCGTAGACCCCGCGCCGTTTGTGAATCCATTCCCGGCTTATAAAGATGTGAATCTTTTTTCGCAGGCGCATTTCACGCAAATGATGTTCATGCCTGCGCCTGATTCCGCATTGCTGCTTTTGGACTCGGACGGACAAGGCGTGTTCCGTTTTGCGCCGCTCTCGCTCGAATTGCAGAGCCAGCTTCGCCCGCAGGCCACCGGCAATAATCCATTGCCGTCAGGACGCGTCGGTGCGATGACCGTCAGCCCGAATCACATATTGTATTTTGCAGTTCAGGACAAGGTATACTTCGCCGCAAACATGCCATAACAACTCAAGGAGGAGCCTCTATGCCGTTCTCGGATTATCTCAATTCATTGCTGGGTGTTAAGCCTCAGCAGCCCGATCATCCCGTAATCGGCGGCGCTGTCGGACATGCCAGTTTAGCGGTAACCGATCCGAATGCGCCGACTAAAGTCACGAATGTGCGCGTTTTCTTGATCGTGTATAACCCGACGGTGGATTCAACGGCTGGCACGAAGCTTTCAGTCTATAAGAACTGGGGCGATCCGGATAGCATGATCAACGAGTTCATCAATGATTTGACTCAAGTCAGTGGCGGACTGGCAAATTACACAATTGCTCAACGCGTCGTTCTGGACGAATTTCCGGCTCTGACCGATGGGTTTGTTTACACCCCGCAAACGTTTCTCGGCGTGATCAACGGGACGACTCCTCCGCACACGCCGATGAATATAGATTACAACACCATCCTCACGCGCTTTAACGTTTTGCAAAATATCGCTAATAACGTTTATGACGAAGTTTGGGTGCTTGCATTTCCATACGCGGGTTTATATGAATCAACGATGGGCGGCGCGGGTGCATTTTGGTGCAACGGACCAGCGATACAAAATACCAGTTCATGCAATCGGCGTTTTGTCGTGATGGGGCTTTCCTATGAACGGACCGTCGGCGAGATGCTGCATTCGTATGCCCACCGCTGCGAAAGCATCATGGCGCAGGTTTATCAATGCCAGGATTTCCTGACGTGGGCCTATCAGCCAAATCGTTCTCCCGCAACCATCAGCCTAACGCAGACGCTGAACCTGTTCCAGCGTTTCATTCTCTTCGACAAAATTGCGCCGGGACGCGCCGCTCTTGGGACTGTCCATTACGCGCCCAACAGCGCGCAGGATTATGACTATGGCAACCAGACCCTGGTCAAAAGCGAATGCTACGACTGGGAGAATTTTCCCGGTTTCCAAGGCGACATTCGCTCCGTCGCGACCTCGGAATGGGGAGGCGGCGATGACGGCGCCTTTCAGATGTGGTGGCTGGGTCATATGCCCAAGGTGAAGGGGATTCAGAACGGGATCGCAAATAACTGGTGGCAATACGTTGCCAATCCGAATAATGTAAGGGCATAGTTTCCGCGCCCAGATCGCACCGCTGTTTCCTTGAGCGGTGCGATTTGATTTCGTCGGCTCTACCATTTTACGGGAAAGGTCAAAAGTCTATCCACAGGTTGCACACATCGTCCCGATGTCCTTCGGGAGATTTCGCCGATTTTTCAAAATCTAATCTGTGCGATCTGCGGATGAATCTTGTCAACGGCGGAAGAGCCATTTCGTCAAATCAAATTGTACGTTGTAGGATACGAGGAAATTTTTCTCTGGTGATCCTTGCCGATTCGGGAGGAAAAAGAGATGCCAGCTAACAAATTCGTTCAGGCAATGTATTCAAGTTGTAATGTAATTTCAATCCGAGGACAATAGAATTTAACTGACTTCATCAGAGACGTTAATGCAGGAAAAATTTCTTTATCCGCGTTCA
The DNA here is from genome assembly GCA_021796155.1 of Chloroflexota bacterium. Next base: position 19,172 of record JAJYOO010000002.1, on the reverse strand, counting down.
GCAGTATTGCCTCGGGTAATTGTCATGGTTCTTTGGGGGTTGTATTTTCTGGCTTTCTACCTTTTATATAACCAGATGGGACTTGCTGCTGTTTCTCTGGCGTTATTCCCCGTAGCGTTGGGAGGCTGGTATTTTGGGCCATTGGGTGGAATGGTGATTCCTGTCGTCATGGTGGTCATTCATTCCCTGGGATTGATCGCGCTTGGCTTGTCTCCACTCGGCATGTTGACACCCAGTGACTTGGTTGCGGGATTCGTTCTATGGGTCGTCGGCGGGACGATGGGCTTCCTGGGCAAAGTGGTTCGGCGGCATCGAGCAGATATTCTGGAATTGAAAAGGTTGGAAGAGGAACGCCAGGGCCACCTTCAATTTTTATCTGCGTTGAACGAAATTACATGGACTGCCCTTGGCGCAGAAGATGTGGATGCAATGTCAAAGATCATCGCGGATAGGATCGCGAAACTTTTCGAGGCCGACGATTGCTATCTTGCCTTGTGGGATGAAGCAAACCAATCGCTGCTCCCTAAGGGCGCGCATGGCGTTGGCAGCGAGGTCTATCCATCGTTTCGTTTTGAAGCAGGAGAGCCGACTCTTTTGGTGTGGATTTTAAATTCCGGGCAGCCTCTTGCCATAACGGATTTTGTGACTTCGCCTTACCGCGAGATGTTAAGCGCGAAAGTGGTTCCGCTTTTTTCAAATACCAAATCCATTCTTGGCCTTCCCTTGATAACCAGCGGCAGCAAACTCGGAATTATGTTTCTTGCATACAACCAGTCACACGCGTTTAGCGATGTGGAAATTCAGCAAGGCGAACTTGCATCCCGTCAGGTTGCCGTCGCTTTTACGCGCGTGCAGTCATCCGAAATTGCCGAACGGCGCATAAAAGAATTGCGGGTGCTGAACGAAATTGCGGTTGCGTCAACTGAAGTCGAAAACGAAGATAAACTACTGGAGTTGGCGACGGAGATCATCGGCCAGAATCTATTCCCGGATAATTTTGGAATTCTTCTTTTGGATGAAAAGTCTGGCACACTTCGCGCTCATTCCTCCTATCGTGTTTATCACTCGACAATGCTGGATCCTCTCAGCTTTGTCGTGTCATTAGGGCAAGGTGTTAGCGGTCGAGTCGCACAAAGTGGCGTGTTACAGCGGATCGGGGATGTACGCCAGGTGGAGAATTATTTCGATGTCGATTCTCGCACTCGCTCCGAGTTGTGCGTGCCGCTAAAAGTCAAGGAACGGGTCATTGGCGTCATCAATGCTGAGAGCATGGAACTGAATGCGTTCACGCCCAGCGATGAAGCGCTCATGATGACTTTTGCCGGGCAGCTTGCCACAGCGATTGAATATCTTCGCACGCTCGACGCAGAACGTCATTGGATGAATCGGTTGGTGCATTCAAACGAATTGATTTCGAACTTGTCTTCCCTCGCGACAAAGATCGAGAAAATGGTCAGCCCGGCGGAACTGATCAAAACGCTCCAGGATGAATTCCAGGAAATGGGACTGAAATCCATGCTGTCCATGTACCTCGCAGAGAGCGATCAAATGGTCTTTCAATATGCTCCGCTTCTTCCCGCGTCCTGCGAGTCGCAGGCAAAAGATGCGTTCGGTTATCGCGTCCGCGCCGAGAAAATGGAATCGTTGTTCGGGATCGAGAACGTGCTGGCACCCGTGGTTGTGCCGAATCCCATCGAGGCGATGAAAGCCATATTGAACGGCTTTCCCGAAAGTGCGATATCCGAAACTTTGTGTGCGGCGGGTGTAACTGCCGAAACGAAAATCATTCATTTGCCATTGTTGTTTGAAGATCATTTATTGGGAGCGTTGTGGCTGTGGGGTCACGATGTGGCCGATGTGGATCTGCCGGTCATGGCTGTGTTTGCGAAACAGGTAGCCATCACGTTGGAAAATGCGCGCTTATTTGAAGAGACTCAAAACCTTGCCATCACCGATCACCTGACCGGGCTTTACAATCGCCGCGGCCTGTTCGAGATCGGGAAAATCGAATTTGCAAGATCACATCGTGCCGGGCGTCCGTTCTCGGCAATCATGGCCGACTTGGATCATTTTAAAGCGGTCAACGATAACTACGGTCATTTCACGGGCGACCGCGTGCTTCAGCATTTCGCAAGCCATTGTAAGAAATCCGTTCGCGACGTGGACCTCATTGGGCGTTACGGCGGCGAGGAAGTTGTCATTCTCCTGCCAGAGACTGATCTTCAAACCGCCGTCAAAGTCGCGGAGCGATTAAGAGAGTCGGTCGCGAATAATCATCTTCAAATTACGGATGAAATTGAGATTGAAGTCACTGCCAGTCTGGGAGTCGCTCAACTGGACCGGAACACGCTTAATCTTGAGACGCTCATCGCGCGTGCGGACCAGGCAATGTACATTGCAAAACACAAAGGGCGGAATCGCGTTGACGTCAGCACCTAAAGATTTTTCTCGTTCATTCTTCGACTTTTAGCGGTCGCCGCCATCGAAAAATTTCCGCGGCGGCTTTTTGTTTCAACTGTTAAAAATCAACGAACAGCACGTGACCGCGCCCTCGGCTTTGGCAAGCTCATCCGCACCCACTGTGACCATTTTGATTCCCGCCGCTTCCAATTTTTTCTGTGTCTTCGGAAACGATGTTGGATAAATAATTGTCTCGCCAATCAAAACCGCGTTCGCTGCATATGGTTCGGACGAATCGATTTCGATAAATTTCGTTTCACTAAAATTATTCTTGTCCACCCATGCGGGATTGATTAACAATGTGTTTTCTGCAACCTGTGTCACTGCAGATTTGAGATGCAGGCATCCGGTCACCATCACGGCATGGACTTCATAACCATAAGGCTGAAGAAAATCCTGCAATTGTTCAATGGCATTTGTATCACTTCGTGTGGATAGCCCAACATAAATTTGTTTGCCGACGCGTAAAATGTCGCCGCCGTCTACGCGAGCAGGCGCTTGGATGTGAAATAGCTTTCGGTACGGCGCGAGGACTTTTGCAATGGATTCAATTTCCGGTCTGCGCGACTCGGCACCGGGGCGTAGGATAACTGCGCATTCATCCAACACGAGCGCAGTATCTTCGACGAAAACTGAATCGGCTAAAGCCATTTCTTCAGGCAAAGATAAAACAGCCACCCCTAATTGTTTGAGCGCAGATTCGTATTGAGCATGTTGAGTACGAGCGCGATTAACGTCAATTGGTGTTCGTGCAAGATGTGTCAATTCGCAATTTACAATCGAACGGCTGACTTCACGCGTGATGGCGATAAGCATTTTTTATTCTCTCCAATTTAACCGTAGGGGCGACTGGCCAGTCGCCTCTACAATAATTTTTTCCAAATTTGATATAGACCCAATCTCTTATTTTTCCCATCCGAATAAAACGTTTCGATAATTTCAAATCTGCTGGCTTTCGCGAGTTCAGATAATTCGGCTTCGCTAAAATGATGAACATATCTCAAACCAGTTCCGCCGCGCTTCCAATCAAGCAAGTAGTCGTTTTGGTCAACATCTTTTAAACTCAAACCAACTTTATCCCACACTTGGATTCTTGCTTTCAGTCGTTCACTGTTCAAGAACTGCCAGTTGGAATGAATGAAGAGTCCGCCCGGCTCGAGCAGATCATAAATTTCCTTGACGATGTTCAGACGCAAGTCAAAACTTGGAACGTGATGAAATACCGCAAAAGCAAAAATCAAATTGAAAGTGGATGGCGGAAGTTTCGAGCGCCAGTCCCCGGCGGTGATGTCTGTTGCCAGGAATTTAACGGAAAAAGTAAAAGGCTCGCGTTTTGCTTCTTTGAGGAGCGGCAGGCTAAAGTCGAGACCCAGATACGAACCGCGATGGCCGCGCCGCGATAACGTCCGCGCGAGTTCACCGTTGCCGCACCCCAAATCCAGAATCGATTCATCACCGCGCAAAGTTTCGAGTATGCGCATCACTCCCAGCTGTAATCGCTCGCGCGTCGCGGAAAAGTCGCTACCATGGTCCGTGTAAAACTGTCGGTTGAGATCGAGCAATCGCTGGGCAGTCGTCGAGTCCACGTCAACATTATAACGGGTATAATTTTCAGCCATGATTACGCATGAAGAAATCGCCGCGCTCTCGGCGCAGTTCGAAGCGAAGCCGCCATCGGAAATTATTCAATGGGCGGTGGACGAGTTCGCACCGGAGATTGCGATGAGCACGTCGTTCCAAACGCAGAGCATGCCGCTGCTGCACATGGTCGCGCGCATCCTGCCCAACATCAAAATTTTCTTCCTCGATACTGGCTACCATTTTTGGGATACGCTGATTTTCCGTGAACAAGTCCAGCAAGAATGGAATCTCAACGTCGTTGACCTTTATCGCGATTCGCGTTGGGATCATTTTGCGCGCCAGAATGTGCGTTCACTTCCGCTCCAGGACCCAAATCTGTGTTGTTATATTTATAAAGTCCAACCGATGCAAAAAGCGCTGAGCGGATTGAAGGCCTGGGTCAGTGGCATTCGACGCGATCAAACTTCCAACCGGGCCCACGCGCAGATTTTGGAATTGCAGGATGATGGATTATTGAAAGTGAATCCGCTTCTTAATTGGACGAAGCGCGATGTCCAGACTTACATAGTGGATCATCAACTGCCAGTGCATCCGCTTTATGAACGCGGCTATCGAAGCATTGGATGCGCGCCATGTACTGTTGCCGTTGGGATGGATGACAACGATCGCGCGGGACGTTGGGCGGGCCGCGGCAAAACCGAATGCGGACTTCACACCGACATGTTCAAGCACAAAGAACTGGCTGAAGTCAAAGATCAGTTTGTGTTGCAACCCGAGGACGCGAAATGAGATCGCCAAAACAGGAAGAATGGGTTGCGACCCATACCATTAAACCTGAATGGATGGTTTTGGCGCGCCAGGTGATGGATGAGGTCCGCAGCGGCAAACCCGTGATGGATGCGTTGAGAAAATATCCATTGCAGGATGGCGGTTATCTCGGCAAATATGTTTTGGTTGCCGCATATCATCAAATGGTGGACGCGGGTGAATTGCGCCCCGATGTGCGTTTGCTGGAACGGATTCGTATGAAGCCTGTCCGCACGCTTTCGGGCGTGACAACGGTGACGGTGTTAACCAAACCTTATCCGTGCCCCGGCAAATGTATCTTTTGCCCGACCGACGTGCGTATGCCGAAATCGTATCTGCCGGATGAGCCGGGCGCCATGCGCGGACTCGAGCATGATTTTGATCCATATATGCAAGTCAAATCGCGCATTCAGGCGCTTGAAAATTTAGGTCATCCAAGCGACAAGATTGAATTGTTGATTTTGGGTGGAACGTGGAGTTCGTATCGCCGCGATTATCAGGAATGGTTTGTTCAGCGTTGCTTTGATGCGATGAATGCCCCCCTCCAGCTCCCCCAAAATTCACGGAATTTGGGGGGAGAGAAAGAGGGGGATGAAGAACGCAATGATCGCGGAGAAGAACCAAAAGAAGACGCAGCAGCGAACTTGGATGAGACGCAGTCGTTAAACGAAACCGCGCCTCATCGAAATGTGGGGCTTGTCATCGAAACTCGTCCCGACGAGATAACGCCCGATGAATTGCGCTGGTTACGTCACCTCGGCGTGACCAAAGTTCAAATGGGTGCACAGAGCTTGGACGACCGAATCCTTGAAATGAACAAGCGCGGTCATGATGTCGAATGCACGCGGCGTGCGACCGCCTTGCTTCGTGCCGCAGGATTCAAAATTGTTTTGCATTGGATGCCAAATTTGCACGGCGCCACGCCTGAATCAGACCGCGAAGATTTTGCGCGGTTGTGGGAAGGTTTCTGCCCAGACGAAATAAAAATTTATCCGAATCAATTATTAGCAAATGCTGAGCTTTATGAATACTGGCAACGCGGCGAATTTCGTCCGTATACGACCGAACAGTTAATTGACTTGATCGCGGATGTCAAACCGACGGTGCCGCGCTATTGTCGCATCAATCGCGTGATTCGCGATATTCCGTCCACGAATGTCGTTGACGGGAATCGCCGTACGAGTCTGCGGCAGGATGTCCATGATGAAATGAAGCGCCGCGGTACTCATTGTGAATGTATCCGTTGCCGCGAAGTACGCGGCAAGCCAATTGATTCATCGCGGCTCAAATTGGATGATCTTGTTTATCAAGCCGATTATGCCGAAGAGCATTTCATTTCTTTTGTAACGCCTGATGATAAACTGGCGGGCTTCCTGCGTTTGTCTTTACCATCCAAAGCTGCACCGCAAACCGGATTGAAAGATTTGGATGGCGCGGCATTGATTCGTGAAGTGCATGTTTATGGACAGTCACTTCCAGTCGGCGCGGAAAAAGAAGGCGCGGCACAACACGCGGGACTTGGAACGCACTTGCTCGAACAAGCTGATTTGATTGCAAAAGCGCACGGCTTTCATCGCATGGCTGTAATTTCCGCGGTGGGGACACGACAATATTATCTAGAGCGCGGTTTTGAACGCGGCGAGTTGTATTTGGTTAAAAATATCGTTTAGTTTTTCTGATTCATCAACAGGGAATTTTTTGGGAATCCTGCTTTCACTCTTCTGGCTTTTTCTAAAAGTAAATCTTCTCAGCACATCGGGTATCGCCTCGGTTGGACTCTTGCATCAAGATGCGGTTGGAACACTGGTGACCGAAGATCAATTCGTTCAAGCGGTCTCCTTCTCCAGCATCCTTCCCGGCAGCGAGGCAGAGAAACTGGCGATGTTTATTGGCCTCCGTGTGGGCGGTTTGCCCGGCGCATTGGCCGCGTTGCTTGGTTCGAGTTTGCCGCCGACTGTTTTGATGTTGGCCGTCTTCATGGTTCTGCATCGCCTGCGACGCGAGGGGTGGGTGAGTCGCTTCGTCGAAGGATTGATGCCTGCCGTTGCAGTGCTGATGGTTTATGTGGCATATCAATTGCTGGTTGGGAATGGCGGTCCGCTCGACTGGAAGATGTTGGCGATGGCCGCTCTCAGCCTGATTGCTTTTATATTTAACGCGCCCCCGCCACTCGTCATGATCGTTGCAGGGATTGCGGGGATCTTTCTTTTCAAATGAAGACACGCGGGGTGGATGTCGAGCTGCGTTCGGATGGTCCATCGTCCCGTTTTGGAATCTGGCTGGAATTGTTTTGGATATTCTTCAAAACGAATTTGATGACTTCCTCCGGCCCCGCCTCGGTGGGATTGCTGTACAAGGATGTGGTGGGAAACATCATGACCGAATCCCAGTTTGTCGAGGCGGTTGGTTTTTCCAATTTCCTGCCGGGCAGTGAGGCGTTGAAGCTCGCGATGTTCATTGGATTTTCAGCGGGCGGACTTCCCGGCACAGTAGCTGCGTTGTTTGGCGCGACCTTGCCGCCGACCGTCAGCATGTTCATTGTTATGCTGGTGCTGCAAAATTTTCAAGACCAGCTGTGGATGAAAGGATTCATTCATGGAACGATTCCGGCTATTGCCATGTTGATCACTGTCGCGGCGTGGAAGTTATTCCGCGGCAGTAAAAGCATCCGCAAGCGCCCGCTGTTGATCGGCGCGTTGAGTCTGATTGCATTTGTCCTCGGAGCACCGCCGCCGCTGGTCTTGCTGGGAAGCGGTTTGCTTGGTATTTTATTGTTTCGGTAGGTCATTATGAAATCTGAATTTCTCATTGCCACCAATGGTTTTGAAAGCACATGGCCCGCTGTTGAATATGGCGCGTGGGCCGCGGCTTCGCTCGATGCGCCCGTGACTTTGCTGGGCATCGCGGAACATCTGCCGAGCGCGCCGATTGACGACAAGTATCCACTCGAAGATATTTTTGCGCGCGCCGTTGAATTATTTCAACAACGAGAAATCAAGTATTCGTTCGAAATCCAAAATGGAAACGCGGAAGACGTTATCCCGCGTGCGGCAAAACGAAAAGATTGCATCACGGTCGTTGGCCCATTGGGACGGCCGCCTATGCGGCGGCTGTTGGTCGGACGATCCATCCATCATTTGATGTCCGAAATCTCCGGGCCGATTCTGTATGTTCCACAAGTGCGGCTGCCGTTGAGAAAAATGCTGGTTTGTTCGGGCGGGCTCGGTTACGAAGTCACTGCTGAACATCTCGCAATTCGTGTTGGCGTTATAAACAAGGCTGAAGTTACGTTATTACACGTTGCTCCGCCTGTGGATTTGAATTATCCGACTGCGCGCGCAGAACGTGAGCAGTGGCGCGATCTGGTGAACACCAACACACTACCGGGAAGGAATATACGGCAGGCACTGGAAACGGCGCGCGCCGCGGGCCTGACGGCTTCCGTCAAAGCGCGGCAGGGAAATATTGTCGAGGAAATTTTAGCTGAGATCAAAGAAGGGAATTACGATTTAGTCTGCATGGGTTCGCCATACAGCGCGCATGGTTTGCGTCAAATGTATGCGCCCAATGTCACCGATGAAGTTGCGGAGAGCGCGCAGTGTCCGATCTTGACTGCGCGTTATGTGCCTGGACAAAAATTGTAGGGGCAGGTTCTCCCTGCCCTAGGCAAGAGAACCTCGCCCCTACGATCACCATTATTTGTTACGCACCGGGAACGAATTTCTTTTCCCATTCCGCGATGGCGGCTTTGATCGCGGCCTGTACCTGCGGATCGGTCACTTCGCCGACACTGTTATAACGAGTCAGTCCCACATAAACTGCTACAGTACCCTGCGAAGACTCAATTAATCGGATGCCACGTTCGGCGAGCGGTGTACCGATGAGACTCTTTTGCAGGATTGTATCAATTTGCCCGACCATGCTGTTTGCTGATGCAGGCGGTTCATCCTTCGACACGGGAGCGGGCGCGGCCGGCGTTGACTTTGGCTGAGAAATGGAAGCCGCTCCTGGCGGAGTCGGACGCGGGGTTGACAGTGATGGCGTCTGCGCGGCAATGGGTCGAGAAACAGGTTGCGGCGCGGCTGTCGGCTTGACTTCAATCCATGGACGCATCGCCACCATTAAATCAATCAATCGTTTTCGTTGATCGGCTGTCAGTTGCGAAGTGTCCACATGCAGACCATCGAGATCGAGGCGTGGCTGATTGTTGTTGTCGAGGCTGAGTTTGAGCAGGCTGTTATCAATAACTGGCGCAGGCGGACTTGGCGGCGGCAGCGGCGCCTGAATTACAACTTTTTCGTTCGCTTCTTCTTTCTTGCGCCTTTTATATCCCTGGCCGCGGCCCTCGGAAAGACCAAAGAAATAACCAAAGAACATCAATGCAAGGCCGATGCCAATCAGCGCAAAAAGTGAAAGAGTGATTGGTTGCATGTTTTACTTCCTTTGACAATTCGGACAGAAGTGTGTGCCGCGCTGCCCGACGACGATCCTTTTGATCTTTGTTCCACAGACCGGACATTTTTCGCCCGTGCGTCCGTAGACGCGAAAATGATTTTGAAAATCTCCGCCGCGATAAACCCAGTCAATGCTGGCGCCGTTGCGAAGGATTCCTTCCTGCAGAACTCCTCGAATTGATTGATGCAATTGTTCCGCCTGCTTCTTTGTTACCAAATCCGATAATTTCAGCGGATACAATTTTGCTATGTGCAAGGCTTCGTCGGTGTAGATATTTCCAAGGCCGGCAATGAAAGTTTGGTCGAGAAGCAGCGGCTTGAGTTGGCGGTGACGTGATACAAGCGCATTGTACAACCATTGTGGTGTGAAGTCGTTGCTCAATGGTTCGATGCCAAGTTTGCCCAATACTTCTTCGATGTTCTTTGTTAACCAAACGCGGCCAAACTTGCGTGTGTCGTTGAACACCAACGCCTTGCTGTCTGATAAATTCAAGATCAATCTATCGTGTTTTTCTGCTTTTATTTTACTGCCTTTAATAATCAAATCTCCGCTCATGCGGAGATGGATGAACAGGTTGAAATCCGAAAGTTGGATGTTTATAAATTTCGCGCGGCGTGAGACCGCGATTATTTCTTGACCCTTGATCTGTTCCTTGAACTTTTTTACCGATGGCACTGCCACCGTCCGCGCCCAACGGACGTCTGCCTCGAGAATTGTCCTGCCGACAAGTTCGGGGCGCAGCGTCCGCGTGATGGTTTCGACTTCGGGAAGTTCAGGCATGTGTCAAGTGTCCGGTGTCAAGGTCATGTGTCAAGTGATGAGATTGCTTGATACTTGACGCGTAAACACTTTTACTCGTTGAACATTTCTCCCACGCTTCGACCTTCGTGAGCGCGTTTGATAACCTCGCCCAGCAATTCGGCTACAGAAAGGATCGTGATGCGGTCTCGAAGATGCTTCATCTTCTCATCAGGGATCGGAACCGAATCCGTTGTGATGATGTGTTTGATGGGCAAGTCTGCCAGCCGCTCTGCTGCGTCGCGTGAAAGAATTGGATGGACAAAAGCCAGGTAAATGTCCTGCGCGCCGTTTTGCTTGACGATGTTTACGGCCTGCGCAATGGAGCCTCCGGTGTTCACTTCATCATCCACAATCAGCACGTCACGGCCTTTTACTTCGCCGATCAGAGTCAAAGCTTCAGCCTTTGCGTCATTTCCCGAACGGCGCTTTTCGATGAACGCGATGGGTGTGTCCAAATCGGCAGCGTAGTTGCGTCCCTTTTTGGCGAAGCCCAGATCGGTCGCGACCACGACTGGATCTTTCAACTGCGACCAGATCGTCATCTTGAGATGTTCGGTAATCGTGTGAGACGCGGTCAACACATCGCCGGGGATGGAGAAGAAGCCTTGGATTTGTCCCGCGTGCGGATCAAGAGTCATGTAGCGGTCTGCACCGGCGACCTCGATCATGTCCGCGACGAGACGCCCCGTGATCGGGACGCGCGGCTGATCCTTTTTATCCGAACGTCCGTATGCGAGATACGGAACAACTGCAGTGATGCGCGCAGCCGAGTCGAGACGCAACGTTTGAATGGTGATCAATAGTTCCATCAGGTTGCGATGGACCGGCGATGCGGTGTGTTGGATTACATACACATCCTGACCGCGCACGCTCTGATTTAATTTGATGAATAAATTTTCGTTGGGGAATTCGATGACGTCATGTCCACACAATGGGGAGCCCAGGTATTTTGAAATCTTTTCTGCCAGTTCGGGCGAACCGGTTCCTGAAAAAAGTTTGACATCCCCATAAACTTTCATTTCGTGCTGGTGATAATGGGTGCTCATTTACCCTCCGAGCGCGTGCCCCACTCCGGACGCAGCACGCTCATAAAATGTATGTCGGCGTATTTGCCGTTTTTATAGACTGCTTCGCGCATGGTTCCCTCGTGAACGAATCCAGCTTTTTCATAAGCGCGTATGGCGCGCGGATTGGTGGAATAAACTCGTAAAAAAATTCGATGAAAATTCAAAGTCTCAAATCCATACTTCAACAACAATTCCATTGTCTCGGTGCCATAACCTTTATTCCAAACTGTTTTATCGCCGATCATGATTCCAAGCTCACCCACGCGGTGCGTCCATCCGATGTTGAAGAAACCGCAATTGCCGATCAGTTTCCAGCCTTTGCTTTCCTTTATTTCGATTGCCAGTGGTTTCTCATGCTGATCGCGGCTACCAACACCTTCAAACCATCTCTCTTCATCGCTCATGGACATTGGCAAATAGATCGCAAAGGTTCTCTATCACTTCAGGATCATTGATCCATTCGTAAAACTTTGGCACGTCCGTTTTTTCCACGCCGCGCAAACGAATACGTTTTCCATAAATCATTTTGTCCTCCCATTTGTCAACAACTTGACTGCTTCGCCTGGCGACAAACTTCTTTCAAAAACCTGACGCATGATTTCATCGTAACGTGTTTGAGGGACGTTTTCACGGAACTGACTCATCAATTTTTCCTGAAGCGCCGTCTCCATCTCGGACTCGAGGCGGGCACGCTCACGAGCGGCCCAATCTCCACTGACGCGTAAGTGCTCCGCGTGCTTCGAGATTTGATCTGCCAGTTCAGCGACTCCGTTTCCTTCGGTTGCGATGGTTTTGATGATTGGTGGAATCCATAAGTTTGTATTTGCATCCGCGGGTAGAACCGTGCTTATATATTTCCCATGATGCGAAAAGACATGTTGAGTCGGATGTGCCAATTCCAACATGGACTTGAGTGCCTTCTCTGTATTTTCCACACCGGGACGATCCGCTTTGTTCACAACAAGAATATCTGCAATTTCGAGGATGCCTGCTTTGATGGCTTGAATGTCGTCGCCGAGTCCAGGAGCTTCAACGACCAGCGTGGTGTGAGCCAATCGGGCAATGTCCACTTCACTTTGTCCCGCACCGACCGTTTCGATCATGATGACATCGTAGCCCGCTGCGTCAAAGATCTGCACCATGCCCGCGGTCGCTTGGGCTAATCCGCCGAGGGAGCCGCGCGATGCCATCGAACGGATGAACACACCCTGGTCGCCGCTCAAATCTTTCATGCGGACGCGGTCACCTAACACCGCGCCTCCCGTGAACGGACTTGATGGATCAACGGCGACAATCGCAACGCGTTTGTTTTGTGTGCGGAAATGCAGGGCCAATTGATTGACCAGCGACGATTTGCCCGTGCCGGGCGCACCGGTTACGCCGATGAGATGCGCTTTGCCTGTGCGCGAAAAGAGCGAGTCCAGCGCGGTGCGGCCATCGGGTGTGTCATTTTCAATTTGAGTTAACACACGCGCCAGCGCGAGACGGTCACCGTTCAAAACTGAATCTGTCAGAGTCATAAATCCATTCACCACAGATGAGCGCAGGTCCTTTATATCAAAAATCCGTGTTCAGTTGCATTTGCCTGCGGCTACTTCTCCGAAATCGAATTGCGAATATCTTTTACAATATCTTCTGTTGAAGCGCCGGGGCCGTAAACGCCCGTGATGCCCATCTCCATTAAACGCGGAATATCTTCATCCGGCACGATGCCGCCGATGAACACTTTGACGTGCGTCTGTCCATTGGCCTTCAACAATTCCATAATGCGCGGCGCCAGCGCCATGTGTGCGCCGGATAGAATCGAAAGTCCCACCACATCCACATCTTCCTGCAAGGCAGCTTCTGCGATCATTTCGGGAGTCTGGCGCAGGCCGGTGTAGATCACTTCCATGCCGGCATCGCGTAAGGCACGCGCCACAACTTTTGCGCCGCGGTCATGCCCGTCGAGGCCGGGCTTGGCCACCAGCACACGGATTTTCTTATCGCTCATTTTTCCTCCGCGGGTGAATTCGCCGAAATTATACTATGCTGGTTAAAACCGTCACCGTTGAAGCATGACCTGAATGTAATAAATTCCATTCTGTAATTCATCTGCAATTCTGCTGATTTTCCAAACGGCGGTTCAAAATTAAAATATGCTATACTCTTATTATGCAAAACCCTAACGGGCAAGCATCGTGGCACATGGCACACAGGCCACCTGCGGCGGGCCACCTACGGACGCGCGAACACTGGCTTCAATGGGCTGAAACGTTGCACCGTTATCAACTTGATGGGATTGCATCCTGGTTCCTTGATGCTGGCAAGCCGCTGGCCTTGCTCTCTGCCCAACTTCTTTATATAGGGCGTCCATTTTTTGGACAAGGCGCTGAGTCGCTCGCTCACATGCTCGAATCAGATGAAGAAGCGCGTGCTTTCGCTTCATTCCTGGACACTGAAGAACCTAATGCACGCGGGGAATCTCTCTCATGAACCTGATCGGACTCGGCGTCGTCGGCTTTTCTGCAATTCTCCTTCTAATTCTTTCACTTATTAAACGTAAGTCGCCAATTAAATTACGCGTCATCCCTGCGTTGTCGAGACTTTATCGCGCCTTCGGTTTGAGCGTCGAAGATGGCACGCGTCTTTTTATCGCGTTGGGAAATACCAGCTTGCTAACGCCGTCGGCGGGCGCACCGCTCGCGGGTCTCGGAATGTTGCGTCATCTCACGGAACGGACTTCGCTCAGCGACAATCCGCCCATCGCGGCGTCTGGCGAATCCGCATTGACATTGCTCGCACAGGATACGCTCGAAGCCGGTTATAAGGCCGCGGGCGCGGGAGAGTTTTACCAGCCAACGACTGGGCGCTTGACCGGTCTTACGCCATTCTCATCTGCCGTCGGAACGATGCCAATTCTGTTTGACGAAGATGTTTCTGCCAGCATCTTGATCGGTCACTTCGGCGTTGAGTCCGCATTGATTGCTGATGCCGCGGACCGCGAGAATGAATTTTTACTCGGCTCAAGCGATGACCTTTCGGCGCAAGCTGCATTGTATGTGTCTGCACCCGAAGCGTTGATCGGCGAAGAGCTTTTTGCAACTGGGGCGTATTTGGGAGCGACCGCTTCGCATGAGGCCAGCCTGACCGTCCAGGATGTTTTGCGCTGGGCGATCATTTTGATTTTGATCGCAGGCGCGGCTTTGAAATTTTTGGGGATCATCTAATGCGTTACGTTGCACTTATCCTTGCCATTCTCACCGGCTTGATCGTCCTAGTTGGATATTTTGTTCCGGCATTGGCTCCAGTTCAAGATATGTTGTTGACCTGGTCCATTATTTTGGCGGGAACGGCCACGTTGATCGGCGTTTTCAATTTAACTTTTGTTCATTGGAATAAGATTACAAAGCGCGAGAAGGGCAGCCTGTATAGCGCGCTTTTGTTGATCTGTTTATTTGCAACATTTATTTTCGGCCTCGCACTTGGACCAGATCATCCTGATATCCGTTTGCTGGTCAATGCAGTGATCGTTCCAATCGAGGCCACGTTGATGGCGCTGCTGGCCGTGACGCTTCTTTATGCAAGCATCCGTTTATTGCGGCGTCGAACCAATGTGATGAGCGTGGTTTTTATCCTTACTGCTGTCCTGATGCTATTCGCTTCGGCAACGTTGCCTTTCGGCGAGATCGGTCCATTGAATAATTTTCTTCGCCCGTGGTTCCAGCATGTGCTGGCATTGGGCGGAATGCGCGGCATCTTGATTGGCGTTGCACTCGGCACACTGACGACCGGCCTGCGCGTGTTGTTCGGCGCAGACCGCCCGTATGGTGGAAAATAAATAATGGCTGATACGATCAAATGTCCGGTATGTGGCGAAGTCAATTCGGCGGATGTTGAGTTTTGCCAGAATTGCCAATCGCGGCTCCAGCCGTTGACCGGTCCGCTCAAAGGCGAGGATGCTCCGCTCACGCCGGGTCAGGTCCCCACAAAGAAAACGACATCCGAACTTGAGCCGATTCTGCCTCAATGGTTGCGTGAGGCGCGCCAGCAGGCGCGGCAATCAGCCGAAGAGGAAGAGTCCAAAAAGGAAGACGAACAAAAGACCACGCCGATTTCGCATGCTCCTGATTTGCTGGCCGGGCTTGTATCGCAAAGTGAAACGGAAGATGAAGAGACTCCCGATTGGCTGACGAACATCACCGGTGTTCCATCGAAAAAGAAGAAGACCGAACCCGAAGATACTCCAACCAAATTTGTTGAGTTAGGCCCTACTGAAACTTCTTCGGGGCAAATAACAAATGAAGAATCGGCGCAAGGCGAAGTACCTTCGTGGATGGCTGGACAAGAATCCGCTCCGGAAAAAGATGAACTGGCAGAATGGTTTGCGCGGGCATCCGCTTCTGCCGCGGCCGAAAATGTGGCTCCCGCTCAACCAGCTTCATCCCAGCCTGAGCCTTCTCAATCTTTAGATTCGAACGTGGCCGACTGGCTGAAAAATCTGGACGAACGTGCCGCACCCACGCCGGCGCCCGAACAGCCCGCACAATCATCGAATATTGAGACTCCGGATTGGTTGAAGAATCTTGATGCCAACGCATCGGTCATCGAACAAAAACCTGCTGGACCTGTAGCTTCGTCGAATGTTGAAGTTCCCGATTGGTTGAAAGACCTCGATAAAAATGCGCCGGCCATGGAAGAACCGCCTGCACAACCACAGCCGGAGCCAACATCAAAAGTTGAAACGCCGGATTGGTTGAAGAGTCTTGACGTCAATGCGCCGGTCATCGAACAACCGCCAGCGCAAAATATTCCTGCGTCCAAACCGACTATTGCAACTCCGCCGCACCCGGAAGCGGCTGAAACAAAATCTGAAATTCCTGATTGGCTGAAATCTACGGGCACATCCAGCGAGACACCGCCGGTCGCGAAACCTGAGCCAACATCTAAAGAAGCGGCGGCTCCAACAGAATTGCCTGATTGGCTCGCATCACTCAAACCTGCTGAATCGCAACCATCCGAATCGAGCCAGGTGTCATCGGTATTTGCTCCCGAAGAATCAACAGCACAAGAATCTTCCGCCTCGTCCGCTTTTACACCGGAATCGCTTTCAAGCAGCGATGCGGATGAAGTCTTCGGTTCGATGCAGTTACCCGATTGGCTCACAAGCGCCTCATCAACAAGCCAGCCCGGAGCCGAAGGAAATCCACCGCCCGCCGCGGAGGAACAGATCGCCCCAGCCGAATTGCCTTCATGGGTTCAGGCCATGCGTCCCGTTGAAGCGGCGATGCCTGAACCGTCCGCGCCCGCGAGCGAAGCCGCCGTCGAATCAAGCGGGCCGCTGGCAGGTTTGCAAGGCGTTCTCCCGGTGATCCCCGGCGCGGCTGCTCCATCGAGCAAACCGAAATCGCATTCGATCAAACTCAATGCAACCGATGAGCAGCAGGCGCAAGCTGCGCTCCTCGAAAAAATCCTTGGCGCGGAGACCGCGCCGATCCCGATGAAAGCCGGCACGGTGATAACGTCGCAGCGTGTTTTGCGTTGGGCGCTCAGCGCGATCCTTTTGATCGTTTTGGGTGGCGTCGTTTTTAGCGGCACTCGGATTTTCCCGCTGCCAAGTCAGGTTCCCAACGAAACCAATTCGGCGATACAAGCTGTCGGCGCAATCCCGGAAGGCGCCCCGGTGCTGGCCGTTTTCGATTACCAGCCATCCACGGTCGGCGAAATGGAAGCGACCGGCTCCTCGTTGATGGATCAATTGCTCCTGTTGAAGCATCCGCGCCTTGCAATCATTTCCACGTCACCGACTGGTGCGGCGCTCGGAGAACGTTTCATGTCGGATGTGCTTGCCGCACGCAATTATGAACGCGGGACGCAATACGTTGATCTTGGATATTTGCCCGGCGGCTTGACCGGCGTATATGCGTTTGCACAAAATCCAATAGCGGCCATGCCGCTTGGCGCGGATCGGAACGCGGTCTGGCAATCCGCACCGCTTCAAGGCGTGACGCATCTTTCGGACTTTGCGGCGGTCATCGTTTTAACGGACAGCGTTGACTCAGGTCGGACTTGGATCGAGCAGACCGCCCTCGAGCGCGGCACTTCGCCGATGATCATCGTTTCCAGCGCGCAGGCGGGACCGATGTTCCTGCCTTACGTTGACTCCGGCCAGGTCGCCGGGCTTGTTTCAGGGTTGAGCGGTGCGTCTGGCGTTGAAGAAGCAAACGGCGGATTGCCCGGCTTTGTCCGCAGATATTGGGACGCGTACAGCATTGGATTATTGATCGCAGTCGTCCTGATTGTTTTGGGCGGTTTATGGAATCTAATTCTTGGCTTGCAGGCACGCCGCGCACAGGGGACTAAATGATCTCACTTGATTTGATTTCCGGCATCCTTGCTTTCTTTTTTTCATTGATGGTTCTGAGTTATCTCATTGGAGATAATCCGCTCTTCCGCATTGCCATTTATATTTTCGTCGGCGTTTCGGCTGGATATGTCGCGGCGGTGGCGTTTTGGCAGGCGATATGGCCTGATTTGATTCAACCGCTCGTCTATGGAACGATACTTCAGCGCGCATTGCTCGCGGTTCCGCTTGTTTTATCTGTGCTGTTGCTGATGAAGATCTCGCCACAGTTGACTCGGCTTGGCACGCCTTCGATGGCGATTCTGGTTGGTATTGGTTCGGCTGTGGCAATCGGCGGCGCAGTCACCGGGACATTGTTCCCGCAAATCGGCGCGACGATCAACGCATTTGCTTTGCCAAAGTCAGTTTCACCCTTGGATGCGTTACTTAACGGCACACTGCTCAATGCTGGATTCATATTATTCGGCGTGGTGACAACGCTTGCTTATTTCCATTTCGGCGCAGGCACAACCGCCGATGGCGCGGTAAAGCGTTTTGGCTTAATCGAAATCATTGCATTTGTCGGCGGTATTTTTGTAGCGGTTGCGCTCGGTGTTCTATTCGCGGGCGTTTATTCCGCAGCGCTGACGGCTTTGATCGAACGCCTGCATTTCTTTGGCACATTCTTCGGACTGGGAAATTGATCCATGCCTGCATCACTCGTTGAAGGTGATTCTCTTCTTGCGGTAGACATCGGCGGCGCGAACACGCGCGCGGTGTTGTTCGACGTTGTGGAAGGCACATATCGTTTTCTCGCGTCGAGTTCCGCGCCGTCCACAGCCGAAGCGCCATTCAAAGATGTGAGCGAAGGAGTCCGCAACGCGCTCGAAAATTTGCAGACGATCACCGGACGCGCTTTTCTCGGGGCGGATCGAAAGCTGATTACGCCCGCGCAGGCCGACGGGTCCGGCGTGGACGCGTTTGTGTGCACGTTGTCCGCTGGCCCGGCACTTAAGACCGTCATCGTTGGTTTGCTGTCGGATGTCTCGCTTGAAAGCGCGCGGCGTTTGGCGGAAACAAGTTACACGCGCGTCGTTGAATCGTTTGGTCTCAACAATCACCGCAAGCCCGACGAACAAATTGATACGCTCATGCGTTTGCGCCCTGATGTTGTCATCATCACCGGCGGCACGGACGGCGGTGCGTCGCGTTCGATCCACAAGATGCTCGAGCCGGTTGGCCTTTCTAGTTATTTATTGACGCCCGAACGAAGGCCATCGGTATTGTTTGCTGGAAATCAAAAATTGGACGATGAAGTTAAAGAGTTGTTGGGCGGAGTAAGTTCGGCATTGCATTTCAGTCCGAATGTGCGGCCTTCGCTCGATACCGAGGACCTCGAACCGGCCGCGCGCGAATTGACTTCGCTTTATCTCGGAGTTCGCAAGCGCCAACTCAAAGGCGTGGACACATTGGAGTCGTGGGCCGCGGGGCATGTTTTGCCAACCGCGTATGCCGAAGGACGCATGATGCGTTTTCTCGGACAAGTTTATGGCGGAGCGCGCGGCGGCATCCTCGGCATTGACATCGGCGCGTCGGCGGCAGTGATCGCGGCTGGATTCCGCGAGCGGAATACGCTGGGCGTGTATCCGCATTTTGGGCTGTTGCTGATGAAGATCTCG
>JAJYOO010000115.1 GCA_021796155.1 Chloroflexota bacterium | reverse complement strand
TACCAATACCGCGCCATCGTTTTCGGATGGTAATGAGTTTCGAAGCGCTCCGCTTGCCAGCTTGCCCGTTTGAGTCTATACTTTGCAAAACCCTCAGCCAAAGGAGATGCAGATATGATCAACGTTCGTGATGTGATCCGCAAAAAAGGCGGCGAGATTTTCAGCCTCGGCCCGGATGCGACTGTCTTCGAGGCCATGAAGCTGATGTCTGACAAAAACATCGGCGCGGTATTGGTAATGGATGGCGGCAAGATTGCTGGTATCGTGTCCGAACGCGACTGTGCCCGCAAGGTGGATCTGATTGGCCGGGCGGCGAAGAATACAAAAGTCAGCGAGATCATGACCAGCAAGGTGCTTTACATGGAAGCGAGCCAATCGGTTGAAGAATGTATGGCGGTCATGATTGACAAGAACATCCGTCACTTGCCTGTTTATGAAAACGGTACGCTGATCGGCGTCATTTCGGTGCGCGATGCTTTGAAGGAAGTTGTGGATTATCAGAAGTTCATGATCTCTCAACTGGAACATTACATTGCCGGGAGTCGCTGATGAGATTGCAGGAATGGAATATTTCAGAATTACAGGATAAGATGAACTCCGGCGAGTTGACGGCGCGTCAGCTCGCCGAGTTGTATCTGGAGCGCATCGAATCCCTGGACAAGAGCGGGCCGCGCATTAACTCGATCATTGAACTCAACCCGGATGCGCTCGCGATTGCAGATGATCTCGATAAAGAGCGTCAAGCGGGGAAATTACGCGGGCCGTTGCATGGAATTCCGATTCTCATCAAAGATAACATTGACTCGCACGATCGTATGCAAACGACCGCGGGTTCCCTCGTGCTAGAAGGCAACATCGCGCCTCGCGACGCGTTCATCGTGAAGCGACTGCGTTCGGCTGGTGCGCTGATTTTAGGGAAAACCAATTTGAGCGAATGGGCAAACTTTCGCGGCAAACATTCCGTGAGCGGATGGTCGAGCCGCGGCGGGCTGACGCACAATCCGTATGCCCTTGATCGTTCCGCGTGCGGGTCATCATCAGGATCGGGAGCGGCGGTCGCCGCGAATTTTTGCGCGGCTGCAATCGGCACGGAAACAGATGGTTCGATTGTTTGCCCTTCGCAGACGAATGGCATTGTCGGAATCAAGCCGACGGTTGGATTATTGAGCCGAAGTGGGATCATCCCGATTGCACACAGCCAAGATACACCTGGCCCAATGGTGCGTACTGTCGCAGACGCCGCGATTCTGCTTGGGGCGCTGACCGGAGTTGATGAACGCGATCCCGCCACACGATCCAGCAGGACGCGTGCGCTTCGTGATTACACCAAGAATCTTGATCCAAACGGACTCAAGGGCGCGCGTATCGGCGTCGCGCGGAACATGGCTGGCACAGACCTGCGCATCCTCAAGATTTTTGAATCCTGCATTGATGTGATGAAACAAGCAGGCGCGGTGATTATTGATCCGGCGGATGTGCCGAACTTCAATAAATTTGGAAAGACGGAACTCGAAGTACTGCATTTTGAGTTCAAGGCTGACCTCAATAAATATCTTGCATCCCTTGATGGAAAATCGCATGTTCACAGCATTGAGGATGTGATCAAGTTCAATGACGAAAACAAAGCGCGCGTGATGCCGTACTTTGGGCAGGAACACATGGTTGCCGCGCAGGAAAAAGATTCTCTATCAAGCAAAAAATATCGAGAGGCACTTGCCAAGAATCATCGCTTGACGCGTAAAGAGGGCATCGACGCGACCGTCAAAAAATATCGGCTGGACGCGATAATTGTTCCATCTGGTGGTCCATCCTGGATGATTGATCTGGCGAATGGTGATGCCATTAACTGGGACATGGAAAGTACATCGCCCGCGGCGGTGGCGGGTTATCCACACATCACGGTTCCCGCTGGATATATTTTTGGTTTGCCTGTTGGAATTTCATTCTTCTCGCGTGCATGGCAGGAAGCGACTCTCATCAAACTTGCTTACGCGTTCGAGCAGGCTACAAAGATTCGTAAACCGCCTCAATTCTTGCCAACAGCAAATTTAACGGTTGCATAAAATCACCTGCAAATGGACTTTGCGCCTCGAAATTGTTCGCTGAATATTTCGCTTGCGCCTCAAATCATTTCGTCCTATACTTTGCCATCGCCATTGGAGAGAGCATGTCTGATTCTGAATTAGCCACTCTTCATTCTGCAATTGAACAATACATTCCCTTGGGCCGCTCGGGGCTTTTGCCAGCCTTGCACGCGGCTCAAAAAATTTATAGCTGGTTGTCTGAACCGGTCGCGGCGGAAGTCGCGAAATCGTTACATGTTCCTCTGGCTGACGTTCATGGCGTGATTGAGTTTTATACGTTATTTTATAACGAGCCAGTTGGCAAGCGGATCATTCGAGTCTGCACTGACCAGGCTTGCGCGTTGAAAAATGGGGACGACGTTCTACATCATCTGTGTTCTCACCACGGACTTGAACCGGGTCAGACGACCCATGACGGGACTTTGACCATCGAGGCGAGTCCGTGCCTCGGGCTTTGTGAGCAAGCTCCCGCCGCGCTCGTGGACGATCAAGCCGAGACAAATATCAATCTCAAGACTGACTCTTACGATCTTGGTCGTCCAGGGTCTATTGTAGGCGGTTCATTGCGTTTGCTAACTTCCAATTGTGGCAACGGTACAACATCGCTCGCCGAATATGGCGAATACGCCGCATTGAAAAAAGCGCTCGGGATGAAACGCGAAGACGTCATCAACGAGATCAAAACCTCCGGTCTGGTTGGACGCGGCGGCGCGGCTTTCCCAACGGGAATTAAATGGGAAGGCACATCCAAAGCGAATGGCTCGCCCAAATATGTCATTTGTAACGCGGACGAATCAGAGCCGGGCACATTCAAAGATCGAATCCTGTTGCTTGACGATCCGCATCGTGTGATCGAAGGCATAGCAATTGCGGGTTATGCCATCGGCTCTCACAAAGGCTATATCTATCTGCGTGGTGAATATCCGTATATTGTGCCGGTGCTTGAAAATGCTTTGCGCGAAGCGAGAAGCGCGGGCTATCTGAACGAAGATTTCGACATCGAAATTCGACTCGGCGCGGGCGCCTACATTTGCGGCGAGGAGACTGCCCTGTTTGAATCTATCGAAGGGAAGCGCGGCTTCCCACGTGTGAAGCCGCCTTTCCCGACGACGTTCGGCGTGTTCGGCAAGCCGACCGTCATCAACAACGTTGAAACGCTTTGCAATGTGCCGTTGATCATTTCCGATGGCTCGGCTGTTTATCGTCAGATCGGAACGGAGAAATCACCCGGACCGAAATTGTTTTGTGTCTCGGGTGATGTTGCCAAACCGGGACTCTATGAAGTCGCGTTCGGTGCAACATTACGTGAATTGCTTGAAATGGCAGGCGGCGTTGCTGGCAAGAAAAAAATGCAAGCCGTTCTTTTCGGCGGCGCGGCGGGCGCGTTTGCAACATCAGCGCATTTGGATGTGAAGTTGACCTTTGAAGATTTGCGCGCGGCCGGGCTTCCGCTTGGTTCAGGTGTTGTGATGGTCTTTGATGAGACACGCGACATGCGCGATGTTCTCAGACGTTTGGGTCATTTCTTTGCGCATGAATCGTGCGGCAAATGTTATCCGTGTCAGATGGGCACACAACGTCAGGCAGAAACTCTGAATCGCATCGCGGCTGGCAAAATGTTGGAAGGCGATCTTCAACGTTTACAGGATGTTGGCTGGACGATGACGGATGCGAGTTTGTGTGGCCTCGGCCAGACAGCCGCGAGCGCAGTGTTGTCTGCGGTCAAGTTGTGGCCGGAGATGTTTGAAGTTCGCAAGTTGAAAAGTTTGAAAGTTGTGAGTGCAAAGAAGAAAGTCGAAAGAGGAAAGAAGATTGTTGCGAAAGCAAAGACCGTGAAGGCAAAAGCCAAAACGAAAAGTGCAAAGAAGAAAACAGTTAAGGCAAAGGCGAAAAGTTCGAAGTCGAAAGGTGTTAAAGGCAAGCCCAAGAAAACTATTACGCGTAAGTCTGCGAAGAAACGTTAGAGTGCTGAGGCATTATGACTGAGAATATAACCCTGACAATTGATGGACAACAAGTCACTGTTGAAGCGGGTACAACTTTATTGAAGGCCGCGCAGCAGATCGATATTGATATTCCGACCATCTGTTTCCACGAGGCGACCACGTCGAACGCGTTGTGCAGAATCTGCGTCGTGGAAGTCGAGGGGCAGAGATTGCTTCAGCCGGCATGCATTGTCAAAGCCGCGCCCGATATGAAAGTCCAGACGCGAAGCGAACGCGTGATGCGTGCGCGCAAAACCATCCTTGAGATGCTCGCGTCCACGATGGATTTGTCCGACTCTCCTGCCATCCTGACGATGATGGACGAATACAGCGCGAGCGCAAAACGATTTCCCGATGCGGAGCGCCGCGAGGTTGAAGTCAAAGACGATAACCCGATGTACGTGCGCGATTATTCAAAGTGTTTGTTGTGCTGGCGCTGCGTGCAGGTCTGTGCCAGCGACGCGCAATATACGTTTGCGATCAACTTCGAGGGACGCGGTTATGAAACACAGATCGGCACGTTCTTTGATAAATCCATTCCCGAAACGACTTGTGTTTTGTGCGGTCAATGCGTTGCAGTTTGTCCAACAGGCGCGCTCAAACCCAAGCGCGAATATTTATTGGAAAATGGTGTAAGCCCGGATGAAATCAGCGTGATGAATACTGGCAGAAAGAGAAGGAAATAAAAGATGGATCAGCCCAGAGAAGAATCGCTTGATCCACAAGATTGGGAAGCCATGCGCGCGTTGGGACATCGCATGGTGGATGACATGCTGACTTATCTTCAGACCGTCCGCGAACGACCAGTGTGGCAACCAGTCCCTGATCGCGTTAAACAAAATTTGAAGAAGCCTTTACCTAAAGGACCACAATCTCCCGAAGATGCTTATCACGATTTTGTTCAGGATGTTTTGCCCTATCCGCTTGGCAACATTCATCCACGCTTTTGGGGATGGGTGATGGGCAATGGAACGCCATTTGGTGTGCTGGCTGAAATGCTGGCCGCGACGATGAATCCGAATTTGGGTGGCGGTAATCATGTCGCGAACGAAGTTGAGCTGCAAGTGCTTGATTGGTGTAAAGAGATGCTGGGTTTTCCAATGAGCGCAAGCGGCTTACTGGTCAGTGGTGGATCGATGGCGAACTTTGTCGGCTTGACGGTGGCGCGCAACACCATGGCTGGTTTTGATATTCGACGTCAGGGCTTGCCCGCGGCTCCAAAGCGACTGGTTTTATACGGCTCGGTTGAAATGCATAGTTCCATCGAGAAAGCGGTGGACTTGCTTGGCTTGGGTCGTGATGCGTTGCGAATGATCCCAGTGAATGACCGGTTTCAAATCGATCTGGCGGCGCTGGAAAAATCCATCGCGGCCGACAAAGCTGCTGGCTTTCAGCCGTTTTGTGTTATTGGCAATGCTGGGACAGTCAACACCGGCGCAATCGATCCATTGAATACATTGGCCGACATCGCTCAACGCGAGAAAATGTGGTTTCATGTGGACGGTGCCTTCGGCGCGTTGGCGGCCGTCTCGCCTGAGTTGCGTCCGCATGTGAGTGGCATCGAACGTGCGGACTCGCTTGCATTTGACCTGCATAAATGGATGTACATGCCGTTCGAGGCCGGATGTATCCTGGTGCGCGATAAAGAAGCCCATCGGCTCGCATTTACATTGACGCCGGAATATCTGGCGCACTTTGAACGCGGCGCGGCAGGCGGCTCACATTGGTTCAATGAATATGGACTGCAATTGTCGCGCGGTTTCCGCGCGTTGAAAGTTTGGCTATCCATCAAAGAGCATGGCATTGAAAAATATGGACGCGTGATCAAGCAGAACGTAGAACAATGCAAATATCTGACGCAATTGATTCAAGCCTCGCCTGACCTTGAATTGCTCGCGCCGACTTCGTTGAACATTGTATGTTTTCGGTTTAAAGCTACTGGTCTTCATGAAGAAAAGTTAAACCATCTCAACGAGAAAATCATGATGGAATTGCATGAGCAAGGGATCGCCGTGCCGACTTATACAACACTCAACGGCAAATTTGCAATTCGTGTCGCTCATACAAACCACCGCACGCACCGTGAGGATTTCGATTTGTTGGTGCGCGAAGTGGTTCGTCTTGGCAAAGAACTTTCAATATTAGGTTAGAAAGTAAACAGAAGTTAATCTGTATGGATTATTTCTTCGCGGTATTCTTTTCAATCCTGTTTTATCTGATGATTGGGTTCTTTGTAATCATTGTTATTATGGATGTTGCCAAGCATATGTCAAAGAGGAAGTTGACAGAAAACATATTGCGTTCCTCGGAGGAAAGACGGCAAAAGTTTATCTATATGGATTCGAGATTAATATCCTACGAGAAAAAGCTCCTTTGGCTGTTATTGGCAATTTTGCCTGTACTTGCCCTGTCCATTTATTTGTTTCTTCCTGATTTACTTTGGTTACCGATTGCGTTAGCGTTGTTGTGTATTATTGTTCTGGAAGATCGTTTCTATAGGAAATCATTTTTGAAGGCTATAGATAAGAATTAGAAAGTGAAGCCCTATGATTCAACCTGACCGTATCGTTACTACCACCTGCCCGTATTGTGGCGTGGGATGCAATTTACAGTTACACGTCAAGAACGATTTCATTTACAGAGTCACCTCACCGTTTGACTCTCCGGTCAATCACGGCAACTTATGTGTCAAAGGCCGCTTTGGATACGACTTTATCTACCATCCGAAGCGCGTGACAACGCCGCTAGTCCGACGATATTTGCTCGAAGGAAAACCAAAGCCCGAAGGAAGGGAACAAGTCTTTGCTATCAGTAAAGACGGCAAGCCGATTCCCGATTCTCGAATCTCAAATTTATGGGATTGGATTGAAACCGATTGGGATACCGCGCTTGGCGTCGTGGTGGATAACCTGATTCGAATCTATCAACGCGATGGCTCGGATGCGATGTCCGTTTATTGCTGCGCGAAAGCCACGAATGAAGATAATTACCTTTTGCAGAAAATCTTCCGTGCCTTGTTCCGCACCAACAACGTGGATCATTGCACGCGTCTATGTCACGCGGGTTCGGTCGTCGCACTCCAGCAGGCAGTTGGTTCATCCGCGATGAGCAACACGGCTTCACAGGTGATCGAGAACGA
>JAJYOO010000114.1 GCA_021796155.1 Chloroflexota bacterium | reverse complement strand
CTACATCCGCATTTGATTTGCATCCCGATTTGGCCATTGTCGTTGATGTGACCTATGCAAAAAGTCCCGGCGCGAACGGCTGGGAAACGTTCCCACTGGGCAAAGGTCCGACGCTTGGCTGGGGCGCAAACCTGCATCCGTTTCTTTATAAAAAATTCAAAGAGCTGGCTGATAAACTTGAAATCCCGGTCGCAATGGAACTCGTCCCTTTGCATTCTGGCACGGATGCTTATTCGATTCAAGTCGCACGTGAAGGTATTCCGACGATGCTGCTTGAAATTCCGCTGCGTTATATGCACACGCCCGTGGAAGTCATCGCGATCAAAGATGTCCAGCGCGTTGGCCGCCTGCTTTCGGAATTTATTGGCGGCTTGAAACCAGGTTTCATTTCCACAATTGTTTGGGATGAAGAATAATTCGTAGGTTTTGTTGCATTTTACTTGTTGCGTTTTGGAATCATAATGCCGACCATTGCCAACACTCAATTGAAACTACTTGAAAAACTTTGCCGCGCCGTTTCTGTTTCCGGTGATGAAGGCGAGGTTCGCAAGATCGTTTTGGATGAAGTCAAAGATTATGCCGATGAAACGAGAGTGGACGCGCTTGGTAACCTACTGGTTACCAAAAATGGACGTGATGCGAAACGTCTGCGTGTAATGCTTGACGCGCACATGGACGAAGTCGGCTTTATGCTGGTTGCGGATGATGGCGATGGCTTGTTCGAGTTCACGGCCATCGGCGGCATTGATCCGCGTAATCTGGTTGGAAAACAAGTCGTTGTTGGCGGAGAACATACGCCTGGTGTGATTGGTGCGAAACCGATTCATTTGACAACGAGTGATGAGCGACAACGTGCGATTTCAGCAGACGCGTTGCGCGTTGATCTTGGCTTGGACGGCAAAGCCAAAATTGGCGACCGCGGAACGTTTGCGCCAAACTTCAGACGCGTAGGGCCTTCGATCATGTCGAAATCCGTTGATGATCGAATCGGCGTCGCGACACTGATTGAATTGGTCAAGTCCGCGCCGCCAAATATTGATTTGTTGGCTGCTTTCACTGTGCAGGAAGAAATAGGATTGCGCGGCGCAAAAGTCGCAGCGCATTATTTCCATCCGGATTTGGCTATCGCGATTGATGCCACACCTGCAAACGATTTGCCAATGCAGGCGGAAGGCGAGAATACATTTTACAATACCAAACTTGGACTCGGCCCGGCGATCTACGTCGCGAATTCATCCACAATTGATGATCCACGGCTCGTTCGTTTTATGCGAGAGACGGCAGAGAAAGAAAAAATCCCATATCAAATCCGTCAGCCGGGCGGAGGCGGCACGGACGCGGGAGCCATCCAACGCGGGGTGGCAGGTGTGCCGGTTATATCCATCTCAGTGCCGCATCGGTATACGCACACCGCTATGAGTCTCTCTCGCATTGATGATTGGAAGAATACGTTGGCATTCTTGTATGCTGCGCTAAAAGGAATGACGCTTGATATTTTGAAACGGTAGTTGCATTCGATTTGTGACTTATTGAAATGTAGGTCACGCTTCAAGCGTGGCTACGCAGAGGTAACTATGAAAGGTTTGATTGCTTTAGTTGGTGCAGGTGAATATCTGTCCGTGATGGACGATGTGGATCGTTACTTGCTTGACTCGGTCAAGGCTGACGGACGCGTACCGCGCGTCGTTTGTTTGCCCACAGCGCGGGTCAAGAAGGAGACGAGAGTGTGGGGCGCTGGTCGCGAATGGGCGTGGAACATTTTCGAGCGCTTGGTGCGGAAGTCCACGCGCTCAACATTATTGATCGTGCGTCGGCGGATGATCCACAATACGAATCGATTCTCGAGTCGGCGGATTTGATTTATTTTTCCGGCGGCAACCCCATTTATCTTTTTGAAACGATGAATGGAAGCCGCGCCTGGGCTGCTGCACAAAAAGCCTGGTCGCGCGGCGCGGTCTATGCCGGATGTTCGGCGGGCGCGATGATCCTCGGAAAGCATCTCCCGAATTTCAGGCAATGGAGCATGAATGGAGCGGATGGCTTTGGCATTGTACCTGCCGATTATGTGATGCCGCACTTCGACCGTTCCGGCCCGTTCAAACCGTTCGTAAATTTGTTACGCAAGCGCATGAAGGACGAACAACTGATGATCGGCGTTGATGAAAATACTGCGCTGGTTGGAAAACTTGGCGGCGAATGGAAAGCAATGGGTAAGAGCAAAGTCCATGTGATGACGCGCAACAGTGCGAAGACCTATTCAGCGGGCGAAATCGTATCGCTGCAATTTTGAACAAGGAAGCGTTATGAAAGCACTTATCGAAAAGTTGACGAATACATTCAGTCCATCTGGATTTGAAGATGCAATCCGCGATGTGATTCGAAAAGAGATCAAAGAATTCGCAGATGAAATACGCGTGGATGTGTTGGGGAATTTGATCGCGCGCAAAGGCCCTTGGACTGGCGCTCAGGGTGGAAAACGTATCATGGTCGCCGCGCACATGGATGAGATCGGTTTGATGGTGACGCATGTGGACGAGAAAGGTTTCGTCCGTTTCAGCAATGTTGGCGCTGTGTTTGGACGGTATGCGCCTTCAGGCCGCGTCCGTTTTATGAACGGAACAGCGGGTGTAATCAATAATGAGATCTTATCGAATTTTCGTGAGACTCCACCGCTGGATAAAATGTTCATTGATGTTGGAGCAACGAGCGCAAAGGATTGTCCTGTCAAACTTGGAGATGTGGCCGCCTTTGAACGTCCGTTTCTGGATTTGGGAAAACGCGTCGTTGCGAAATCGCTGGACGACCGGTCAGGTGTGGCGGTGCTCATCGAAACGATGCGCCGCTTCAAGCCTGGGCCGAACGAAGTGTATTTTGTCTTTACCGTGCAGGAGGAGGTTGGGACGCGCGGCTCCGGTCCCGCGGCCTATGGAATTGACCCTGACGTCGCGATTGCTGTGGATGTAACGCCTACCGGCGATACGCCGATGGGACGCAAGATGGAAGTGGCATTGGGCAGTGGTCCGGCGATCAAGATCAAGGATGCCAGCATGTTGGCCGATCCGCGCGTTGTATCATGGATGGTGAAGACCGCCGAAAAGAATAAGATCCCATATCAACGTGAGATTTTGATTGTAGGTTCCACAGATGCGCGCGCCATTCAAGTTGAGCGGGCCGGTATTGCAACGGGGGGCGTCAGCATTCCAGCGCGTTATGTCCATTCGCCGTCCGAAATGGTTGATATGGACGATATGGAAAACAGCGTGCGTTTGTTGATGGCTTTGCTAAAATCAAAAGTGAGCCTGTAGCGATGGGCGATTGGAAACGATCCACGCACGAATGTTCTTTGAATGATTTTTTGCCGGAGGCAATTGCGGCGATCAACAAACATATCGAACAGTACAATCTCGGTGCGATCCTTTCAGACGCGACCTTATGTATTGAGACCAAAAACGAGAAAACCAAAAAAGGTTTGTTCGGCAGTGCGGAGGTTATTATTGCAGATGTGGCTTTGACACCACGTTGGCTGGTATGGGCAATCAAAGATGGTAAAGGCGTAATATCAGTTGTTTCGGCCCAGCTAACTAATATCGTTGTAACTGATTATTCAAGAAGTGAAACGGCAAAGCTGATTCAGGATACCGGTGTGGAAGTGACAGGCGAATTTACAGGCATGACAAATAACCTTCCATTGGAACAGCGCGGGAGCATTTTCATTGGACTTGGATGTGAACTTATTGCAAAGAAATTTCTGGACATGCTAATTAAGGCTGTGCAAGATGCGAAGAAATAATTTCCCGCAAAACTGTATGCAGACAAAAAAACAAGCTTCCGATTTCGGAAGCTTGTTTTTTTGTCTTGATCGTTATTTGGATTCGTCGCTGGGTTTGGCCGGCATCATGGACCAGAAATATGCGCCGCCTGCGCCGAGTGCGAACGCGCCTGCCGAGCCGGGTGAAGCAAAGTCGGTCAGACCGATGAGCAGGCCGAAGAAGCCGAGGGCCAAAGCAATCTTCAACTGCCATTCAGCGCCTTTGAAGCTATCAAAAAAGAAGCGGCCAACGGCTACTCCAAGAACGAGAAAGCCGAGCGCCCTGAGAAGAAAACCGAGAAAGCCAAAAATATCAGTTACGATTGGGGGCATATGATTCTCCTTTGCGTTATTTTTTTTAAGTCCAGGCCCAGATCATCCATAGACCTGTCATTACTAAACCTATTATAAACCTGACCGCAAACGACCATCCCCATCCGACCATCATTGCGCCAACAGCTTTGATCGCCCCGCGCCAATCGCGGCGGCGGATGAACTCTGACAGAAATAAACCGGCGGGCGCAGCGAGGATTCCGATCAGCGGCGTAAAGGCGATACTGCATATGAGTCCGGCTGCATAACTGACCAGGATGGAAATCCATGCCGCGCCGCTTTGACGCGCTTTGGCTCCCATGAAGATGTTGTCCACTACGTTGCCGATGATCGCCAAAATAGTGATGAGGATAAAGATGATCCAGCCTTTGAGCGTGAAGCCGGATGTGATAATCCCGTAAAACAGCGCAGCCAGCCAGATGACGATCAAGCCGGGAAAGATGGGGATGATCAATCCCGCCACGCCGACGATCATCACGAAGAGAGTGAGTGTTTGGATTCCAACTTGCAGCCAAAAACCTAAGTCGAAGGGCATGATTTAGTGACGATAAATTATAGCTGCTTGTTATCAGTGGCTTGAGTTCGTCATTTGTTCTACGGCTTGATCACATCCACGCCGCCCATCCACGGACGGAGAGCGTCTGGCACGACGATAGAGCCATCAGCCTGCTGATAGTTTTCCATAACGGCGATCAAGGTTCGAGGGAGTCCCAGACCCGATCCGTTCAAGGTATGGAGGAAACGCGTCTTCTTATCGGCGTTTCGATATTTGATGTTTGCGCGGCGGGATTGGAAATCCGTATCATTCGAAACGGATGAAACTTCGAGCCACTCATTGCATCCCGGGGCCCAGACTTCGATATCGTATGTCATTGTCGCGCCAAAGCCGATGTCGCCTGTGCATAACTGCTTGACGCGATGAGGCAATCCAAGCTGCTTGCAGGTTTCTTCCGCGTGCTCACGCATTTTCTCCAGCCACGCATCTGACTCATCGGGCTTGGAATAAATATACATCTCGACCTTATCGAATTGATGTCCGCGTTTGATGCCGCGCACATCGCGCCCGGCGCTCATTTTCTCGCGGCGGAAGCATGGCGTGTATGCCGTGTATCGCAAAGGCAGATCCGCCTCATTGAGAATTTCGTTCATGTGCAAACCGGTCAGTGGAACCTCGGCGGTTGGCACAAAATAAAAATCTTCCTCGTGATCTTTATAAAGATTGTCGGCAAACTTTGGAAGTTGTCCCGCACCGAACACCGTCTCAGTTTTGACCATGAACGGCAAATATTTTTCCATGTAGCCTTGGCGGATGTGAAGATCGAGCATGAAGGCAATCAATGCGCGTTGCAGCCGCGCGCCGGGCCCGCTCAAAACATAGAAGCGCGAGCCGGTGATTTTCGTGCCGCGTTCAAAGTCAATGATGCCGAGTGCGGGACCAATGTCCCAATGCGGCTTTGGCTGGAAATTAAATTCTTTCGGTTCGCCAACGGTTCGTAAGACAACATTTTCGCTGTCGTCTTTTCCATACGGTGTGCGCGGATCGGGGATGTTCGGAATCGTCGCTGTGACGCTGCTCAATTGTGTGTCCACTTCCGCGACTTCGTTATCCAATGCATTGATCTTGTCGCCAACTTCGCGCATGGCAACGATTTTCTTTTCCCGCTCCGCCGCATCTTTCATTTTCCCTATTTCTTTGGATACGGCATTTCGCTCCGCTTTCATTTTTTCAACTTCGTTCAAAAGCGCGCGGCGTTTCTGATCCAATTGAAGGATCTCATCAACAGGCGATGCGTCCATCTGGCGGTCTTTCAGCGCCTTACGAACAACATCTGGCTGCTCGCGAATAAGATTGATGTCAAGCATTCTGGCTCCTTTTTTACCACAAAGGTCACGAAGTAACACAAAGAAAACCTTTGTGAATCTTTGTGTGCTTTGTGGTTAATGAAATAACGCCCCGATCCATTTGCAGGACGAGGGGCGTCTCGTGGTGCCACCTGCTTTTGTAGTAATACAAAACCATTTTGCATTACTACCTTTGGAAGAGCTGTAACGGGCAACTCCCGTCCCTCTTACAACAAATTTCGTTTTTGCGAGGGAACCTTTCGACTTCGTGACGCCAGAGGCGTCACTTCGTTCAAGGCGAAGGGGATTTCATCATTGG
The DNA here is from genome assembly GCA_021796155.1 of Chloroflexota bacterium. Next base: position 952 of record JAJYOO010000114.1, on the reverse strand, counting down.
GCTGACCGTCTCGCACTAGCCGACGGCTCTCTGAACGGTTTCATGATTACTTGTCTTCGCGCGGTTTTGTTGAAAAGATTATACGCGGCGGGAAATAAATGTCAATCCTTGTTTCCCATAAAATATTCTGTCGTAGCTTGTCCCGGCTGGCTGACGCCCTCGCGCGTGATGACTTTCCATACACTCAGAAATAATATTTTTATGTCCAGCCAGAATGACCAGTGGTCAACGTACCAAACATCCAATTTGAATTTATCAGGCCAGGTGATCGCATTACGGCCATTGATCTGCGCCCAGCCCGTCAGGCCAGGATAAACATCATGACGCCGCATTTGCTCGGGCGAATAAAGTGGCAGATATTCCATCAGCAAGGGGCGCGGGCCGACGAGGCTCATGTCGCCGAGTAGGATGTTGAAAAGCTCCGGTAGTTCATCCAAGCTCAGGGAACGCAAAAACCGTCCAAAGTGAGTCAGACGCGCTGAGTCGGGGAGAAGATTCCCTTTGTCATCGCGGGCATTGTTCATCGTGCGGAATTTGTAAACGGTGAAAGGCTTCCCTTTGTAACCCGGCCTCGTTTGGCGGAATAAAATCGGTGATCCGAGAAAGACGCGAACAAGAATCGCGATCAACAAAATGATCGGCGAGAGAATGATGAGTCCAAAAGTGACCACGACCAAATCAAATGTCCGCTTGCTGGCTGGCATGTTGAACATTCTACCTCATCCCAAATGGAAGGAGGAAATATGGTATATTTTGGGCGGGAGAGTGTCTAATGAATGAGCGGATTTTGATCATCGAAGACGACCAGGCAATTCTCAAATTGCTGCAGCGTGGCCTCGCGTATGAAGGTTACACGGTTGACACATCAACCGATGGCCGCACGGGCTTGATTCTTGCGCGCGACCATACGCCCGATCTGGTCATTCTGGATTGGATGCTTCCATCTGGCGGT
>JAJYOO010000113.1 GCA_021796155.1 Chloroflexota bacterium | reverse complement strand
AGTTCCAAGAAGTCAAACAAAGGATGAGTATGTCTGACATGAACAGTGGATATGCTGGCGTTATTCCAGGCTTCAAGCTGGTAAATAAGCTAACCGCTGACGGCCCGGGCGAGGTGTGGCAGGCATCTCCCGAGCGCACCAATCAGTTGGTCGTTCTGCATTTTCTCTTGCTAAATAATTCGGCGAGTGAAAAAGACAAGGAACGATTCTTGCGCGAGGCCGGAAACTGCGCCAGATTGCGTCATCCTCACCTAGTGCGCTTTTTAACGCAGGGTCTCACAGAAAACATGCTCTGGTTTGCCACGGAAATGATCGAGGGTCAGAATCTGGGTGAGTTTGTAGCAGAGCGTGGATCTCTCACGGTTAATGATGCTGTTGCTATTATAAACATAGCGCTAGATATCATTGGGTATTTACACCAGGAAAATGTAGTCCATCGCAGTCTTAAGCCCGCAAGTCTATTTGTAAAAAAAGAGTTGGGTAAATTTTCGGTACAGCTGACTGATCTGGGTAGCGCCAAATGTTTTCAATCAACAGAGTTGCGGCGCATTACCAACCTGGGCGAGCGCGGTTATCGTATTCATGAGTTCACCGCGCCGGAAGCACTGACTGATTTCCAAAGGCTGGATCCCCGCAGTGACATCTATGGGTTAGGAGCTATTCTCTACTTTATGCTGACCGGTCATGCTCCTTACGATATCGCGGAAGATAAGGATCTGGTAGGGGCAATTATTGAGACTGACCCGCCGTCTTTGCTTTCGTTTAAGCCTGGTTTGCCGCAGCCTATTGTCAATGTAGTCGAACGGGCACTGGCAAGAGAACCCGATGCGCGATACGGCACCGCAGATGAAATGCGCAATGCATTGAGGAAAGTGATTGGCGCGCCGACCAAGTCGGAGCCATCAGCTGAAACTCGAGCAATCCAAAACAAACTTGATCGCTTGCTGATTGGTCAGGAAGACCTGAAACGAGGACAGTCAGTTATTTACAAGCAACTAAATACCCAGCAGCAACAGACAGTTAGGGAATTGTTGGACGCATTACAATCCATGAGGCATAATGAAATCGAAGCCGATCGCGAGTTGCGCGAGATTCTTGATGCAGTCCGCCGATCACTGATTCATTTGCAGTCGCGCCAGATGACGCAATTGGATACCGATTTGCGTCTCGCGGTGGATGAGCTTGCCCAGGTCTTGCAGTCTAAAGTCGACTTGCATACCGGGTTGGAACTGGCTGTTCCTTTAATTCCGCTACTTTTGAATTACAAGATCAGTTTTGATGCTGGTAACGAGTTGAACTTAAGCAAGTTATGGGATAAATTGGTTTCTCGGCTAAGTCGTCGAACTAAAGGTCAGGTTTATGGAGGAAATAAGTAAACATCGGACAATCGATTTCAACCTTTAGGGAGTTAGCCTGCAGTGCCTGTGCAACTTGCTGAGCAGTCGAATCCTTTATGTGAACGCTATTTGTTTTGTCTATTAGATAATGAGTTCTGAGATTTCCTCCTCTGGGTTCCAACTGGATGACCTCCATGCCCCTCGCCAAAGTTCGAGGCAAAGAGCACGGCGATGGCAGCAGGAATTGGAAAAGGAAGGCTGATGGACCCAACTGAAAACAGGTCTGCTTTTTCAATCATTTGCTACCGAACCCCATAACCCACGAGCAGTATCGGCAAAGGAGAACGGGCAGAACACAAAAGGAAGCGCAAAACATGGAGGGATGCTTCTCGAAATGTGTCATTCATATCAATCTGTTCATTGATCGCCTCAACGTGAAGGAATCTCCGGTCAAGATAACCAATGCACAACGTCATGTGCCATTTCGCGAAATAAACACATTGATTGCGCGCTTAGATTAAAATGCCAGAAGCCGAGCGATGGCCGGGCCTCTTGAAGAGAGTGATGGATTGTGGGCAGTGGGAATAGTGCGGATTACATGGATGTGCGAGAATCTGACAGCGCAATTAGGCGGTAGCACTCGGTTCAATTGATCCTGTTGGGATTCATTTCTACGGCCTCCTACCTATGGGTGAACTCAGATAATGGGCCGTGACTCAGATTCAGTTGCACGATCTGGACAAGTGCCCTCTTTACGGTATCAACTCGCAATTCCACATTTGACTTGCATGGCGATATGCTTGAAGAAACGCGACATTTATGGAAAAGGTTTCATCAGCGGATAGCGATCTACACCATTGGGAAGAATCTTGTATGGTGTATCTCCAATGCCATCGCCGTTGGCATCTTTCCCTCTGTAATCACTCCAGTAGTTACCCGCACTTTCATCGTTCCACAGATCATTTTGGCCTCCATCTTGGCCGTTGAGGCTGTTGCCAACAAAGCTGTTTCCAACGATTGTATTGCCTACGCCATTTCCTATGCCAAGCCCAACCTTGTTTTGTGTGATGCGATTGGCTCGTATCCAGTTGAAATTAGCACTGGCTTGGTTCAGGTCAAGGCTGGACAAACTCACCCCAAATGCCTGACCTCCCGCAATCAGGTTTCCTTGAATGGCATTGTGTTCTGACGTCTCAAGGGAAATCCCTACCTGATTTGGAAACATGATTTTGCCACTGGCGTCCACGCCAAGATAGTTGCCTGCTATGAAGTTGAAGTCTGCAATGCTGTCGAGGTGAACCAAAATGCTGTCTTTTCCACCAGCGATGACATTCCGTTCTCCATCTGTTGTGCCGCCGATAAAGTTGTGATAGGTGCCGTTTCCGAGGCTAAGCGCCCAAGTGGAAAGCGGAAATGTTTTCTTGCCCGTCGAATCGATGCCAATTGAATTGCCCATCACAACTACGTCTGAAGTCCCAAGTATTGCAATACGGCCATTAATGACATTTCCCTCGCCTGAACGTGTTCCACCGATTCTATTGAAGGGAAGTCCCACTACAATGACACTGTCATCGCCCAAAGGAATTGTCCCGCTGGCATCTGTGCCAATGAAATTGCCAACGATTTCATTATAGGAACTGCCTTGATCGCCAATACCAACGGCTCCAAAGATAACATTTTTCTCTATGCGGTTATGAGAGGATGACCCTGCAATATCAATGGTGCGGAAACTTGGCTTCCCCAGACTCTTCTTCCCAGTAACATCAATGCCAATATAATTTCCGATGATTAAATTATAAGCAGCCACTTTTGTGCCGATTTCTGCTTCACCATTTCCGCTGATTACGTTGCCTTCTCCAATAGGCGCTTCCCCGCGTGATCTGTCACCACCAATAATATTATGCTGCCGCTGTAGAACTATGCCATCGCTTGGAAAGTACAGGATTTGGAGCCCCTTGATGACATTATTGTCCGAAAGGATATTGAGACCATTGGTTCCTTTAGGAGCGTGACTGCCATCTAGGATAACCCCGGCATGGCTTCCATCAATAGTTACGCGGCCTCCGCCGCCCAAGCCCAGATCACTCATAACATAGATCGTAGATGGGTTTTTGGGCGGGAAGACTTGAGGATCGAAATTTATAACCTCGCCGCTTTGAGCCTTTTGCATGCACTCGCGCAAGGTGCCGGAACCACTATCCCCTGTGCTAGTGACCGTACAAGTATTGCCAGAAGATTGTGGCAAAGCCGGTAGATTGAAGAGCAATAATGATCTTTGAAAACTAACAGGTTGGTACTGATCAGCGATGGTTTGATCCACATTGGCTATTCCATCAGGACTCGGCACAAGAGACGCAGTTAGTGAGGAATTCTCAAAAGGAGGACTGTTATATGGCCTATTCTCAGGCCAGTCTTGATGAGCAATAGGCGCATTGTTGATAGTGGCAGATTCCTGAGAAGTTTGGATAATGAAGAGTCCACCATCACCATCCGCCACATAGACAAGCCCTTTATCCACGGTCACCCATGTGGCGAGGCCAGGCATTCGAAGTTGACCTATTAGTTTGAGATGGTTGGGGTCTGTCACATCCAATTCCAGCAAACCGGCAGCGTTATCGGCAATGAAGAGCCTGTTTCCATCAACGGCCAGCGACTGGGCGCCAATACCGTTGGTGAACGGCGGAAGCGGCACAGGGAATGAACCGAGTCCCTTGGGATGCCTTGGGTCAGAGATATCCAAAACGCGCACCATATCGTTATACAAGATATAGGCAAATGGCGGAGCTACCGCCACGCTGCTAACTGGATCATCTTTGGGATTCTTCACTCCGGGCGGCGGATCATTGAAAACGCCTAAGAGAGTAGGCTGTTTAGGATTCGAAACATCAAATGTATATAGCCCACCCCACATAACTGCAACATATGCGACATTCCCGACAGCAGTCACGAAACCAGTCGTCGGGAGACCTATTACTGTACTCTCGGCTGTCTGAAGGAAACTGAGTTCGTGAGGCGAGAGAGGATCAGAAATATCCAGTGTTAAGAAGCCCCACTCACCGGAGATATAAAGGTTCGTTCCTTGAACAAATATGTTGTGCGGCATAATGCCAATGATGTTTCCCGATGGAGGATTCCCACCTTGGAAAGTTGAAAGGCCAGTGTGTCCTTCTAGCGGCTGAGGAGAAGAAGCCTTCGGATGGAGCGGATCAGAGACATCTACAGCGTAGAGGCTTGGTGGAAGATTGGATTTCATATCGATGAAAGTGCCCATGTATACAGAGTTTCCGGATGTGGCTATCGTAGTAGCAGGCAACTCAGTGGCGAGGCTTGCTACTTCGCGTGGATGAGTTATGTCTGCCAAATCTATGACGCGTAAGCCGTAAGTTAAACCAGCTATATATGCGTGCCCATTGGCTACAGCCACAGCTTGAGCATGACCCATCGGACTGTATAATCCCACGCGTTGAGGGTTACTAGGTACAGAGACATCCACGATGTGAACACCCAAATGAATATCTGCCAGATAGACGGTGTTGCCATGAACAGCCAAATGCCCAGAATGACCATCGGGCGTTGAGTAATTTCCAATCTCCGCGATCTTCGACTTATCCGATATATTGAACACGCGCAAACCATCTGAGGCATCTGCCAAATAAAGTGTATCTCCTACCGTGATAACATCCATTGCCCAGCCGGGGGTACTGTACGAACCAATGCTCTGAGGCTTCGTTGGGTCAGAAACATCCAACACTTGCAAACCTTCCCAGCCATCTGCAATATAAATGGTTGGTCCCGATTTGGCAAGTCCATAAGCATATCCATATAAACCATAACTACCGACTGCTTTGGGATGCGCTGGGTCAGATATATCCGCAACCAACAAGCCTGCACCGGCCGCGGCGATATAAGCATAACTGCCATCAACAACAACATCAAAAGCATAGCTCATTGGGTAGACCGATGAAACTTCAACTGGATGAGCGCGGTCGGTGATGTCCACTATTCGTAAACCATCTGGCCCATCCGCAACGTATGCATACTTGCCTGCAGCCGTGACACCTTCGGTATAGCCCGAAGACTTGTAATTTCCAAGTGTTGTTGGGTGAGCAGGGTCGGAGATGTCAACGATATACAAGCCAGCACCGCCCGCAGCTACAAATGCAGTGTTTCCGAAAACTTCAACATCGCGTACCGCCGCACTGAAAGGTTCGCTGGATCCCAATTCACGAGGCGAAGAAGGAGTAGATATATCCAACACAGTAAGTCTTGAGCCGACGCCAACAAAAGCATAGTTGTCCGCCACAGCCACAGCTTGCGTTGGCCCACCGATTTGCCCCACGATCTGCAACGGACCTAACGCAGGATTGGGAGTCGGCAGTGGGAGTGCGGTAGGCGTCGAACTAGGAATCGTTGTCGGTATTGAGGTAGATGTCGAACTGGGAACGGCAGTCGGCATAACAGATGTAGCAGCGGCCAGAGTAGAAGTGTTTGTTGGAACGGTCGGTGTCGCACCCTTGGTTTGGCTCAATAATGGATCTCCCCAAATAGACCAGTCACAATCGCCGGTCTGGCGTTCATCAACCACTAGCGAGAGTCTTTGAGCATTTGCTACATTCAACTCAAGGTTCTGCGGGGGACCGGAGGAAGAAACCACTCCACTGGTATAAACGTTTTTGCCATCAACTAAAACCATGAAGATAACGCCATCGCCGCAGTCTACATCATCCTGTTTAAGAATCTGGGTATGGAAAAATCGGTATTGTCCATTGAGTTGATAGTCAAGCCTGGAAGGCGCATGTGCCATTAACCCATGAGGATAGTATTCCCCATGTGTATAGATTGGTTTTCCATTAACGTTTTCCTCAGGCAAATCATATTTTCCTACGCCAAGGTGACCATATCCCACTGCCACATAAACTGGAGTCAACTCAGATAAGTAAACATCAGGCAATGAAGTGGCTGTCAGTGTCGAAACCTGGCTTGGAATGGAACCACAAGCCGACACCACAAGAACGCACACAAGGATCAGTCGTTTCAACAAATTGTTGTTGAGCATTTTTCCTCCTGGCGTACTTCAAGGTGTTGCAGGGCTTGCAATACAAGCTAGCGGCAATAGTGAAGCCTAGAATCTCTGCCGATTCGGGGCGTTGATTTAGTGTAGCACAAAACCATTTCAAAGATAATTTTGCATCACACATCGAGTGTGTCTAAATTTTTGGAGAAGGGGTAAGATGGAGTGGAGACATAAGCCCCGACATAGGGAAAATCGCAGGGGACATCTCGTTATTTGGAAAGTTGAATATTTGGTTGCGGGCTTATTTGATGGAAAGGTCTTCGGGCCAGACGATCAAGCCTGTTTGCTTACCTGCCGACCATAATTCCCGGTCGAATGTTGCCAGGGTGATCTGCGTTTCCAGCGTTTCCTGCCAGAGAACGGCGGAAGCCAGATGCACAGCATCATAGCCTCGCAGGGGATATGCCCAGGCAAGCGAGGCCGCGCGGCCAATGATCTGTCCGGACACTTTCAACCGGGAAAGTGCTGTCCATTCGTCAAGGAATTTATTCCAGGCTGCTTCAGCTTCACTTGCCGGGAACAGTTTCATACGAACCGCACGCGACAGCGCAGCCGCCATTTCTGCGCGAGTGATCCAACTCGTTCCAGAATGGTCGGCAGATTTTATCAGATTTTGTACCTCGCTGGACCCGGACTCCGCCACATATTTTTTTACGAGCGCGCTGGTATCAAGGTAGATGATCGGCATCGCGATCCTCGATGACTAGGTCAGAAACTTGTATGGAACCGCGATTGCGGACGACCGGCTTACCGGGCAGAAATTTCCTCCCATCCCAATCGGCGATGCCCGAGTCGGCCAGACCTTTAAGCCGTTTCTCCAGTGTTGGCTTGACCGGTACGATCTGTCCGATGGTCTTGCCGCGTTC
>JAJYOO010000112.1 GCA_021796155.1 Chloroflexota bacterium | reverse complement strand
GCCACCGCATGTCCAAAGGTGGAGAAACCTACGGGGATTACGAATTATTCATCCAGCGCACACGCGAAATCATGAAGAAACTATTCGATCAATTGCCTGATTGGCTGTCCGCAATCGAAAAAGTTGAACAAGGTTATCGCGGTTATTAACAGAAACTATGTATGAAATAGATCAGGGCGATTGTTCAATCACCCTGATCGTTTATTGAACAGGATTCTCAACTCGTCCAATGAAAAGAATCTGCTTGCTGCTCAAATCTCGAATGATGAAAATGAATGGGCGATCCACGGTTAATTGCACAGGCGGAGGCATAGGTGCGCTCATAGCTTGCATGATGACAGCCGTAGCCGCGGCAGCTTCGGTACCTTTTTCATCCACGGCGACAAAGGCTTTGTGGATCACAGCGCCGATGAACAAGTCACGCGCCCCGTCCATGCCGGAGAAATCTGCTTTATTGGCATCGAAGGCATCGGTCATGCCCAATGATTTCAAAGTGTCCGAAAGCCCGAAATCGCTCGAATACGTGAATTTGGGCAGACTGAGATTTACATCGGATGGCTGCAACTGATTCAATATTTCATCCACTTTCTTGGAATTGATTGTTGTCTCAAAATCATTGAACTTGCCCTCATCCGGGACAATGATATCCATTGCCGCGTTTCCACCTTGATACGCGAGTTCAATCGCTTGATAGCCATCGCCGCTGGTATATGGCACGCCGTGCAAGGTATTGGACATCATCTTAACTTGCACTTGCGAGCCATTCAACAGATTGAACGGCGCATCGTGGGTGGAGTTGGGATCGAATGGCTCCTGCCAGTCCGCCTTGAAATAAATGGCATTGACCAACACCATGCGCGTCAGCGCGTCCAACGCGCCTTGCGGGATCAGGTTCTGGATTTTGCTATTTGTACGGTCGCTTACCCAACCGTTGATTTCCTGTCGAATCGATTCGGCGTTTTTCACAAAATCCGCGAGATGAATCCCCGCCCCATAGTTTTGAGCGATCAGGTCAAGAAATGCCTGCTGAAATGGATGATCCTGTTGCGCCCAGACTCCGTTGGCAACGTTGAGCTGCAACGGTTGCTGGTCTTTGGCGTCAGATTTTCCTTCTTGCTCCAGATTTAGATCAAGTTGATTGAAAGCCGGGTGTAGCTGATCTTGCGGCAGCGTGAAATGCAATGTGCCCGCCATCTGCGACTCGGTCTGGCCACGCGCCCCGGCGTATGTCATGGCAAGAGCCAGGGAAATGCTGTAAGGCGAATAAACCAGATTCCCCGTCTGCGTTCGAAGCGCCTGGTAAAGATCCAAGGCAAAGGCATTGTTGCCGTCCACGAGCGTGGATAGATTATCTTGCGAAACATTTGGGTTCATCTCGCGCGGCAAACTGGACTGAGCGAGACTGGCGGATGGAGCAGGCCCACAGGCAGAAAATAATAGCGACATGACGATCAGCAGTATAGCACTTGCAGTCAAATGTCTCATCGGGACTCCTTTTGTTATTTACAGGACGAAAATTTGAGCAGCTTTGTTTCCTCAATTGGGGGCGAAAAGTATTCTGAAACATCGAAAGAAAACGCTGGTCGAGGTGGTCTTTAACCCACTTGACCGAAAACTTCGACATCTGTATGATTGCGCCTCGCTCGCAATCTTTTCGGGAAATATAGAACTTTATTCCGTAACATAAATCAACAGGAGAGTAATCAAGTCATGGAGGTTGAAAGCACAACGGTAGAAACACGGGGCGGGTTAGAACAAAAATGGAAAGTGCTCATCTCGGTGATGTTTGGCATTTTCATGGTCATCCTCGATTCGACCATCGTCAATATTGCGTTCCCGACGTTGCGCCTTGAGTTCGGGGCCAGCCTCGCCGACGCGCAATGGGTCATCAGCATTTATGTTCTCGCGCTCGGAGTCACCACACCGGTATCTGGTTATCTTGCGGATCGCTTTGGGATCAAGCGAATTTATCTTTTGGGATTGGGATTGTTTGCCCTCGGATCATTCCTTTGCGGCCTCGCTCCCACACTTGGACTTTTGATTGCCGCGCGTGCCCTGCAGGGATTCGGCGGCGGGATCGCCCAACCGCTTGGCCCGGCCCAACTCTATCGCGCTTTTCCGCCAAAGGAACAAGGAACGGCACTCGGTATCTTTGGAATTGCGCTTGTAGTTGCCCCTGCGCTCGGACCAATTCTCGGCGGCTGGCTCGTGGACGTCGGTTTATGGCGCGCTATTTTCTTCGTCAACGTTCCGATTGGAATCATCGGCGTGTTCCTTGGCTCGCGCTTTTTGCCCGATTATCGGACTGGTCAGCGGCCGTTGTTTGATCCGCTGGGATTGATCACAGCCATCATCGGTTTTGGCGCAGTGTTATATGCCGCGTCCATCGCGGAAAACTTTGGCTGGGGCGGAACATTCACATTGCTCGCGCTGGCTCTCGGCTTCGTGGTTCTGATCGTCCATACGTTGATCGAACTTTATTCCGCAAAAGAACCGATGATGAATCTACGACTCTTTTCCAATCCAACTTTTCTCAACGCGTCTATTGTCGGTTACATTGCAACCGTCGCGTTATTTGGCGCGGAATTCCTGATGCCAATCTATTTGCAAACCTTCCGCGGACGTACCGCTCTCGATGCTGGACTCATTTTGCTTGGCGTGGCAGCCACATCCGCAATTGCAACGCCACTTGCAGGGCGGCTTTACGACAAGATCGGTCCGCGCACCATCATGGTGACCGGCTTTATCATCCTTTGTATCAACACCTGGCAATTAGCGGAAATTCGCGGCACGACGCCAGTTCCTTATATCGTTTTCCTGTTAGCCCTGCGCGGGCTGGCCGTTGGGCTGACACTTCAAACTTCGTACGTCGCTGCGTTGAGCAGCATCCATCTTGACGTGCTACCGCGCGGTTCCTCCCTGCTGAACAGTACGCGCTTTGTCGTTCAAGCAGTGGCGGTTGCAGCACTTGCAACCATTTTGGTCAGTTATTACACACCGAATGTCAAAGCACAGGCGGATCAGATGCAGAACTCATTGGTTGCAGTGACCACGCCATTCGGTGTTTGTGAGACGCCCGGAGTCGCAGCACAAGAGAATCTGCCGCCGGGAACATCCGCATCATTGGCATCTTTACCAGCGCAGGCCGCACAGGCTGCGAAGGCAAAAATCCTTGCCGGCCTGCAACTCGTTTGCGACCAAACAATGCAAGGTTTTGACGCGGCTTATGGGCTAACCTTCTACGCGTCGATTGCCGCGCTCATCATGGCGGCATTTCTTCCCGGCTGGCCCGGCAAATGGGGCGGACGCGGTTCCACGCAAACGCCGATGCCCGGCGGGCATTAGCTCGGTAGAATCAAATCAAAAAGTGGACATGATGTCGTGTCCGCTTTTGATTACATATTTTTACTGCCTATATTCAAATTTGTGTGTCATTCTGAGAAGCGAAGCGACGAAGAATCTCCAGCTTTGTATAAAGAACGAGATTCTTCGCTCCTTTCAGTCGCTCAGAATGACATAATGTAAACAACTCACGCAAGCCCGGCAAAATAATCCGTCTTGACTTGATGACTCGCCACGCCAAGCCGACGCAATGTATCTTTCATCGAATCGACCATTCCACGCGAACCTGAAACATAGAACAGGCAACTACGATAGTCCGGGACGACCGAACGGATCATCTCCGGGTTGATGCGTCCAACCTTGCCTGTCCACGAAGATGGCAGGTTATGATTGTCAGTGACCGTATAAATTGTTTTGATTCCCAATTCATGCTGGGCGCGGTCGAACACATCTTTGAAAACAAAATCATTGATAGTCGTGGCTGTGTAGAAAACTGTGACTGGCCTGCGCTGGCGGTTATCCAGTAAATACTTAATCATACTTCGGAACGGTGTGATACCAATGCCGCCCGCAACGAGAACAACTTTCTGTTCAGGATCATCCGGCAAGACAAAATCGCCAGCCAGTTGGGAAGCGACAATTTCCGTATTTTTATCCATCTCCAGCAAAGCTTTCTTGAATGTGCTGGACTTTTGGTAAAACTTGACTCCCAATCGCAGGTTGTGTTCGGTCGGCGAGGATGCAATCGTGAAATAGCGACGGTTGCCGCGATCATCGGTGTCGGGATGAGCGAGAGTCCATTCCATGTATTGACCGGGCGCGAAGGCAAATCGACGCGGCGCGGGAAAGACAAATTCGTACGTATCGGGAGCGATGCGGTTCCTTTCCTTGAGCCGGAGAATCAATTTTCCTTTGGGGCTGACGATGTAAGAGAAGACATTTCCAAGCAGGATGGAAAGTTCAGGTGTAATATACAATCCCGCGATATGAAATTGTGGTGTGAACAGAAAGCCGACCAGTGCGCCGTAGTAAATTCGCAATTTGCGCGTTGGTGGAGTCGTCAGCGGTTCGGTCAGGATGATAAAAGCAAAGAAGAACAACGGCGAATAAAGGATCAACTGCTGAGTCGCAGAGATGACATTATTTCCGGTGAACAAACTGGAAACCAGGATCGTCGCGAGTCCGGCAATCAAAAAGCTAAGCACCATGTCGAAGCGGCCAAGTTTGCGGACAACCAGCAAGCCGCCCGCAAGGACAAAGAACAGCATCGGTCCCGAACCCACCCACCAGCTCGCCGACTGGTTGATGAAGAAATATGTCAGCGCAACGGCGAACGCCGCGGGATTAAATAAATGTTTCCCCTTGACCGCAATGATATATTTGGATGCCATCGCCAGAACCGCGGCCCAGAACAAAAACCACAAATCGCTGAATGAATGAAGCGGCGTGATGATGAGCGCGAGGATCAAAGCCGTGATGTAGACTGACTCCACGTTGGCCGGCACGCTAAAAGTCCGGGAAAAGACGCGGTTCGCAATCGCCGAGACGATCAGCAGAAATGCAATCGTCAACAGGAACGCGAACGGGTCAAACGAAAATACATTCGCAACGCTCAATAAAAACGCGACAGCAATAAGAAAAATCAAATAATACAGAACCAGCCTGTACATCGTGACGCGGTTGAGCAGGTTATCAATGGTTCTAAGCATTCAGAACATACCTCGCAAAGCCAGTGGTGTAAGTTGCCTGTTTATCTTTGTCAATCATGTAACCTTCGAAGCCGGGCAAAAGCTCGATGAAGTCAATTCCGGCGCGGCCCATTGCAAACGCGGCGGTCGCAAAACGATCCGCTTCGTAAACGTCCGGCCCGATAACAGTCAGACTCAAAATGTCGGTGATGTCCTGTCCATCATCCAGCGGATTGTAGATGTGCTGCCCGCGCACATACGTTCCGGATGTCGCCACGCCGCAATCCGTTACCGAAAGAATCTTGACGATCTCATCCATGTTGAACGGGTTACGAATTCCGACGCGCCACTTCTCGCCCTGGCTGTTTTTTCCGCTGGCCTGAATATCGCCGCCCGCATCCACATAAAAATTCTCAAAACCTTTTTTGCGTAAAATTTCTGCGGCGTTATAGATCGCCCAGCCTTTGACGATTCCCGATGGATCCATGCTGCCGTTATGATGAATATCGAAATAACCATTCGACTCGCGGCGGGTTTGTTCGGCCAGGTCGAAAATGATTTTCATATCTTCGCTGGCATCCTGAAACTTCAACTCACCGCGATTGATGCGGGATATTTCAGATGCATCTTTATAAGTGCTGAATTTTTCATCCACATATTCAAAATATCCAAACACTTCATTGAGGAGCGATTCGTTCGCCCCCGCATCCATGACTTCCAACGTGACAGGCATGCCCATCAAAATCCGCGTCTGCTTCACGATCAATGAGCGGTGGTAAGCGCCGATTGCAGGGACATCTGAAATCCTTCGCTGGTCAGTGTAGCACCTGAAATAATGTCTACATTGGCAGACTGCGCCTGAATCGCTTCCTGTTGGAGATACGGCATCGCAATCGAATTGATTTGCTGTGATGTGCGGCGGTCGTTCGGATATTGCAGAAATTGAACGCTGGAGAGTTTTCCGTTTTGGACGGTCGCCTGCACTTCGACCAATCCATAGTTCACATCAATGGATTGCCCGGTGTACGTTCCATCTTTATACGCTACGGAACTCGAAGATAACGAACTGGACGCGGGAGCCTGTTGTGCGGACGAATTGCCGGTCAAACTCGACGCGTCTTGACTCGACCCCGAACCGGGTGCGGCTGAAGCGGAGCTTGGTCCGCCGCTTGAACTTGTCAGCCGCTCATGGATGGCATACGCGACGAACGCGAACACCACAAAGGCTGACAGGAAAAATTTCTTCATCCCTTGGCTAAAACTAGATGTGTAATTTGATCTGTTCCTCGACATAGGTTTTCCTCTGGCTGGGCTGCATTGCTGGCAAAATGGTAGCATAGCCAGATGACAGGGAGATGAAAAGAGTGCTTCCCGCTTGTCATGATGGCCGTTAACTCGGGAAAAATTATGCGACCCGATAAGTCGGCGAGAGTCGGACACGAAGGCGGCTTGAAAAATCATCTCAGATGAATTAAAAAATCGTCTCAGATGATTTGGCAAGTCATCTCAGATGATTCTGAAGATCACCCTATATAGAACGAGTTCGGTGGGAATTAGGCAACCAGATGAGTCGGTGAAAGGCGGGCCAGCACGGCACGATGATCCGAGTGCGGGCCTTCGGGTGCATCCACGTGGCTGACGTCAATCACCTGCCAGGCTGGCTGGCCGGGTTGCAGGAAGATGTAATCCAAGCGATGGCTCAGAATCACGCCGCCCCACGGCCAGTGGATCTCATGCGTTGCGGCATCGCCGTGTTGGTGAATCTCACGGAATGTATCCTGCCAGTAGGAACGGATAGATTTTATTTGGCGGGTATGTTCCGGCGCATTGAAATCCCCGGCGATAATGGCAGATCGCCCCGCGCTGATTTGATCCACCCACAAATGTAACTCATGCAATTGACGAGCGTTCTCCCGGCGAAGCAAACCGAGATGTGCGGAAAAAGCCAGCACCACTCCGCAGGGCGTGTCAATCTCCGCACCCAATGCCAACCTCCGCGAAAAGGGATTACACCTGCGCCCCATCTGGCGGATAAAAGGCAGTCGTTTGAGCGGAAAACGGCTGAACACCCCAAGCCCCTCTTCAAACCCGATCTTCTCCGAGCCATTGGCGCGTGAATAAACGTATGCCATCTGCAAACGTTCCGCCAACCATTCGTCCGCGTTCAGGAATGGAGTCCGTGCCAATTCCTGAAGCAGGATCAAATCCACTTGCTCTGATTCGATCAGTTGGGCAAAAGATTCGAGTCGCTT
>JAJYOO010000111.1 GCA_021796155.1 Chloroflexota bacterium | reverse complement strand
CAATCGCCGCGCTGACCATCAAGACCGCGTGAGCGATTGTCAAGGTCATCACCTATCCTGTCATCCGCTTCTCTCTGGACTTTTTGCGACTCGATGCTTCGAGGGTTTTTTCCATCAACATCAACCAAACTTTGAGCGCAGTCGTAGCCGTCTTGGCCGCGGCGTTCTTTATCTGGCGCCACCGCAGCGGGGCGACGGTTGAAGAAACGGAATCCGCTCCGGTCATGGTCGAGGCGATGAAAAGCGCAGCGTTGATCTCTGATGAGCCAATCGCCGAAAAGCCAGTCCGCAAAACGTCTGCTCGAAAGACGTCAAGCAGCTCACCAAAGAAAACTTCAACCAGAAAAACCGCGACTAAGAAGAAAACAAGCGATTAGAGTCAGCCGTCCTTTACAAGCGCTCTAAATATTTGTAATGCTTTCAGAGGACTGTTGTCTCATTGACGCTGTCCTCTGAACATTTTATGCTGGACATCAATGATTGAAGCACAAGATTTAAGCAAACAATTCAACGATTTTTGGGCGGTGGAAGGCATTACGCTTTCTGTAAAGCCCGGACAGATTCTTGCTTTGCTCGGACAAAACGGTGCAGGGAAAACCACGACCGTTCGCATGTTGACATCGCTGCTTTCCCCGACACGCGGCTCGGCGCGCGTCGCGGGTTATGATGTATCGCGTTTTGGCGGCAAGGTCCGCGCTTCGGTTGGAGTTTTGACGGAACAGCACGGTTTGTACATGCGGATGACCGGGGTCGAATATCTCGATTTCTTTGGAAAGGTTTATCGTCTCGACGCGAGCGGACGCAAATCGCGCAGCGATTATCTGCTGGATTATTTTGGCCTGGCCGAGGCTGGTTCGCATCGCATTGGCGAGTATTCCAAAGGGATGCGACAGAAACTTGCGTTGGCGCGCGCTTTGATGCACGAACCGCCAGTCTTGTTGCTCGATGAACCGACCTCCGCCATGGACCCGGAATCGGCGCGGCTTGTGCGGGACGAGATTGCGCGCCTGAAATCTTCCCAGCGAACGATTGTGATCTGCACACATAATCTGGCCGAGGCCGAAACTTTAGCCGACATTATAGCGATTATATATAAAGGTCGCATTTTGATGACCGGCACACTCGATGAGTTGAAGCAAAAGGTGCTTGGTGTGGCCGAATATGAAGCGATTTTTTCTTCGCCGTGGAAAATGGATGGAATGGAATTGCCGGATGGTGTGACGTTGACTGATCAGAGCCAGATGTGTTTGCGGTTTCGCATTGAGAATCCGCGTGAGGCAAATCCGCTGATGTTGCGCGAGTTGACATCCATGAATGCGCCGCTGGTGGCATTCCAGGAAGTGCCGCGCACTTTGGAACAGGTTTATCTCAAAGTCATGGCCGATGTCCAAGCCGTGCGCTCGGAGATGATCCATGCGTGACAGCCTGCGGATAATCTGGCTGATTGCAGGTCGCGAACTTCGCGATCAGTTCCGTGATTGGCGGATTTTGTCGCCTCTGCTGATATTGACGGTGGCGTTTCCATTTTTGATGAATGAAGTGGCGTACCAGGCTGTTGCATTCTTTGCCAAATATGGGACAAATCTGATCGCCGACCGGCTTGTGCCGTTCTCGGTTCTGATCATTGGATTCTTCCCGATCACGGTTTCATTAGTGGTCGCGCTTGAATCATTTGTCGGCGAAAAGGAACGCGGCACCATCGAACCGCTGTTGAGCGCGCCGTTGGAGAATTGGCAGTTGTATTTTGGCAAACTGCTGGTTGGTGCTCTTACGCCGCTGGTTGCCAGTTTTGTTTCCATCGGTTTGTATATGTTCATGGTTTCGCACCAGCGTTTGCACATGCCAAGTCTCTATACTATGATCATGTTGATGACCTTGACAATCGCTCACGCGGTCTTGATGGTCAGCGCGGCGATTGTGATCTCGGCGCAATCCACGTCGGTGCGCGCCGCGAATTTGCTGGCGTCATTCATCGTGATTCCGGTCGCGGTTTTGATGCAGGGCGAAAGCGTCCTGATGTTTTGGGGAACCGACCAGGTTTTGTGGCTGGCGGTTGTCGCGGTCATCGTGATGGCGGGATTGCTTGTCCGCTTGGGAATTTCACATTTCGAGCGCGAATATTTGCTTGGACGCGAATTTGATTCTCTGAACTGGCGCTGGATGTTGCGAACGTTCTGGGACTCATTCCGCGGCGAGTCAAAATCTCTTTTTGAGTGGTACCGCCTCGAGGTCTGGAAGGTGATGCGGCGATTGGCCGTCCCGATGTTGATCATCCTGACGCTGGCGTTCGTCGGCTATCTGGCAAGTTATGATTGGGTCGTAGTCAGCATCCCGAAGCTGCTGTCGAACGCATCCGCACAGGATATGAAAGAACTTGTCAATGGCGCGCGGGATTCGGCTGGCTTAGCCCAAGCTGGCCAGCATTTATCGGCGGTGTTCATTTTTGAGAACAATGTGCGGGCTACATTTCTGATCTTGGTCGGTGGCGCCGTTTCTTTTAGCGTGCTTGGAGTGATTGTATATCTTATAAATGTCGGGTTGATTGGCGGTGTGCTTGGTGTCTTCAAGTTGATGGGCTATTCACCGGCTTTATTGTTTGCCGCGGGGCTTCTCCCGCACGGCATTTTTGAGATCCCGGCCCTGATGCTTTCGAGTGCAATCGTTTTGCAAATTGGCGCAGCGTTGGTAACTCCGCAGGCGGGCAAGTCCATGGGACAGGTTGTGTTGGAATTGCTTGCAGATTGGGCTAAGATATTTTTGGGCGTTGTGATTCCTTTGCTGGCCGTCGCGGCAGTGATCGAAGCCTACGTCACGCCCTCCATTCTATCTACCGTTATGAAGTGAGGAGTTATGCCCAAAGTCATTGTGCTAGGCTCGTCCAATGCAATACCCAGCGCGGACCATGAAAACACGCACATGGTCATCGTTGGCGATGAGCGCACGGTGCTCGTGGATTGCGTCGGCAATCCGATCCTGCGGTTGGAGAAGGCCGGGCTTGACTTCAATGACCTGACGGATTTGATCGTGACTCATTTCCACCCCGACCATGTTTCCGGCTTACCGCTTCTGCTCATGGATATGTGGCTGATGGGCCGCCGCAAGCCGATCAATATCTATGGCCTGCACCACACGCTCGACCGCGTCGAAAACCTGATGAGCTTTTATAACTGGTCCGAATGGCCGGACTTTTTCCCAGTGGCTTTTTATCGCCTGCCCGCGCAGGAAATGACAATGGTGTTGGATTGTCCTGATTTCCGAATCTTCTCTTCGCCCGTCCGTCATCTTTTGCCAACGATTGGATTGCGTTTTGAATTCAATCATACGAACAAGATCATGGCCTATTCCTGTGATACCGAACCGTGCGCGCAAGTTGTCAAGCTCGCCGAAGGCGCGGATGTTTTGATCCACGAATCGGCGGGCGAGGCGCGTGGACATTCTTCGGCGATGCAAGCGGGCGAAATTGCGAGTCAAGCCGAGGTCGGAAAATTGTATCTAATTCATTATCCAACCGGAAAATTTGCGTCGGGTGATTTAATTTCGGAAGCGCGCCAGCGTTATCAAGGCGATGTGAAGCTAGCCGAAGATTTCATGGTTTTGGATTTCGATTGATTGGTGCTCTCGCTAAAAACGAAAACGGCGACGCAAGTCTGCGTCGCCGTTTTGATGATTGATTTCTTACCAACCGTTGATGTATCGCTCCCATTCCTGATTTTCGGCAATATGCCTGCCGAAAATATACCAGGCGCTGGCCGGTGGTTCCTTTGGAATGTGGAGCAAACGCATGTGTGCTTCCTCCGGCCTCCGTCCGCCTTTGTGATGGTTGCAGCCCGGGCAGGCTGCCACGACATTCGTCCAAATGTGCAAGCCGCCTTGATGTCGAGGTATGACGTGATCCACCGTCAATGTGCCGTCGCGGCGTCCGCAATACTGGCAGGTATAATTGTCGCGTCGAAAAACTTCGCGTCGCGTTAACTTGACGCGCGGGCGTGGCCGATGGATTTGCAGATCGAGCCGGATGACCGACGGCCGTGGGATTAGTATTTTGACAGTATGAATATAACCGCGACCATTTGCCACCATCTCTGCTTTGCCGCCCAGAATCAGGCCGATGGCTCGCCGCGTCGTGCAAATGTTAATTGGTTCAAAATTCGCGTTGAGCACCAATACAGGCTCTTGCATAGAGCCTCCATATTGGGCATGATTATAGCATAACGGAGAAAGCCTCATGAAAGTTTTGGTTGTGGGCGGTTCCGGTTTCATTGGGAGCGCATTGACGAAATCTCTTCAAGCGGGCAGACATGAAGTTTGGATTTTGACACGCCGGACTGTGACGCGTCCGAACGAAATTCAATGGGATGGACGCACAACAAGCAGATGGGGAAACTGCGTCAGCGAAATGGATGCTATTGTCAACTTGACAGGATACGGACTTGAGCATTGGCCGTGGACTCGAAAGCAAAAGCAGCGTTTTCATGACTCACGCGTCCTTCCCGGACTTGCGCTGGCCACCGCTATAAAAGAGTCGACGCGGCGCCCGAGCATTTTTCTGCAAATCTCCGGCATTAATCATTATGGTTTGCGCGGTGAGACTGCCGATGAAACCACGCTGCCCGCGGATGATTATCTCGCGCAATTGACCGTCCAATGGGAAGCCGCGACCCAACTTGTCGAAGAATTAGGCGTCCGCCGCGTGATTGCTCGAACAGCTGTTGTGCTTGATGCGCGCGGTGGATTATTTCCGCTGATGGCATTGCCTGTGAGACTCTTCGTTGGCGGGCCGCTCGGTGACGGCAAACAAGCCGTCCCATGGATTCATCTCGCGGACCAGATCGGTGCGCTGCAATTCCTGCTGGAAAATCAAAACGCGCGCGGCGCTTATAATTTAGTAGCGCCAGAATCAACTTCCAATACAGATTTCATGCGCTCGATTGCGAAAGTTTTGCATCATCCATATTGGTTCCCAGCGCCAGCTTTCATGATGCGTGCTGTGTTGGGCGAAATGAGCTTTTTGATCCTCGAAGGCCGTTACGCCCAACCCAAACGTTTATTGGAAGCTGGCTATCAATTCCAATATCCGACGCTCGAAAAAGCACTTGAGAATTTGTTTCGTAAATAAGTTATAGGAGTTAATGATGAAATATCTTTTGGTTATATTAACCGCGCTCACATTTGTCGCCGCGGCTTGCAGCCCGTCTTCAAATTCGCAGCCACCTGCGTTTATTGCCCCGCAAAGTTATGCGACGCCGGTCATCAACGCGACATCCTATCCAACCGTGCAAGCTCCGCAAACCAATTCCAGCCAAAGCGTAAGTGGATTTGCAGTCAACCTCCAACGCGCCTGGCGTGATGGAAAACAGGTTTACGCCGACGTCTGTTACACGCTTCCCGATTCATCCGACTGGATCATCTGGAACGCTCAATTAAGTTATGCCGATCAGACGGTGACACAGTTTAGCACGTCCATGTTGAGCAAACAGGATGCCACAAATGGTCAGCCCGGCCAACGCTGTGATGAATTGACTTTTTATATTCCGCCCGACGCGAATTTATCATCGGCATCGCTGGTTATTCAATCGCTTGGCGCGCAGCCGACGCAGGATGAATATTGCTCTTTGCTGATGCCGAAGATTCAGGAAGCGTTGAGTCAACGCAACATCGCGATCACGCTTGGCTGCAACGATGTCAATGGGGCGATGACCATGCAAATCGTCAGCAAGCCCACCTCCATGTCCGAGCAGGAAGCGGATCAAATCGTTTACAGCGACGAGTTCTTCACGGTCAAAGGTCCGTGGGTATTTATTCTCAACCTCGGTCAATAAGTTTGGTATAATGGCCGCTATGAATTTGGTTTCTACTTTCACATATTATTATTCCCGCGCATAGAATATTGCGAGGGAATAACTGCGCGCCCTCGCGGGCGCGTTTTTGTTTTATCTTGAGGAGGCTTCGATGAACATTGATGAACAGGTCGAACTTTTGATGCAAGGCACGGAATACGGCGACGAAGATTTGAAGAAAGCCATGACGACTGAACTGCGGGCACGCCTGGTGGAGGCGCAGAAAGAAGGACGGCCATTGCGCGTCTATTGCGGCTACGACCCGCGCACATCCGATTTGCATTTGGGTCATACGATCACCATGCGTAAATTGCGCCAGTTCCAGGATTTGGGTCACGAGGTGACATTCCTGATCGGAACCGGGACCAGCATGGTCGGCGATCCGTCAGACAAGGATAAATTACGCGCGGTATTATCGAAGGAAGAAACAGAATACAATGCGCGCACATACGCCGAGCAGGCTTTTACAATCCTTGACCGCGAGAAGACAAAAGTACGCTTCAACCATGAGTGGCTTTTGGATTTGAAATTAGCCGACATGATCAAACTCGGCTCGGCTTTCACTATTCAACAATTCGTCACACGTGAAAATTTCAGGCTGCGCTGGGAAAAGGGTGAGCCGGTCTATTTGCACGAAACGTTCTATGCCTTGATGCAAGGCTATGACGCGGTTGCGATGAACACGGATGTTCAAGTGGGCGGCAGCGAACAGCTATTCAACATTATCACTGCCGGGCGCAAGCTGCAGGAATTATATGGTCAGCGTCCGCAGATTGGCGTTTTATTAGATATCCTGCCGGGCACAGACGGCGTCATACGAATGTCGAAGTCGCTTGGCAATCACATCCCGATCAAAGCCACGCCTGAAGACATGTATGGCAAGGTAATGAGCCTGCCAGACAATGTGATGCTCCTGTACTTCAAACTTGCCACGCGTTATACGCCGGCCCAAATCAAGGAGATCGAAACCGCGTTAAACACTGCTTCCCGTCATCCACGCGACATCAAGATGGAGCTGGCGCGCGAGATTGTTGATATCTTCCACGGCAAAGCCGCGGCGGAGGAAGCAGAAGCGCAATTCAAACGCGTCTTCCAGGAACGCGAAGCGCCAGAAGAGATGGAAGAGTTCGCGTTGAAAACTGGGGCGACGGTTACTGACGTTTTAATGGGATCCGGTTTGGCGTCCAGCAAGAGCGAAGCCAAACGTCTCATTGTCGATTCGATGATCGGCCAGGAAGCGTTGAACATCGCACAGGGATTCCGCGACGCGGTCGGCATCACGGGTTTGATCCTAACAAAGATGGATGGCGACTCGCGCGGCGGCGCGGCGATTTCGGTTCGATCCGTGACCGGCGTGCCAATCAAATTTATTGGTACCGGCGAAAAGCTCGACGCGCTCGAAGCGTATGATCCGTCGCGTTTGTCATCGCGCATTTTGGGAATGGGCGA
>JAJYOO010000110.1:2058-7302 GCA_021796155.1 Chloroflexota bacterium | reverse complement strand
AACAATTGGGCGTGGGGGTTGCGTTGGGATTTTTGTTTGTCTCGTCGGGTTGATTATGTTGAATTGGAAAAGATAGAGAATTATTTTTTGTGAGAAAAATTTCTTTCCTTTTATTTATAATTGCTTCTCTCATTGCGGGCTGTTCTTTGCAGAAGACGACAGCACCCTCAGAATTTCCATTAGAAAAAGGAACAACGTGGGTTTACTCTTACACGGCTTATGAACCAACTGCTGCTGATCCCACTCAAACAATCCAGGCTACTTACCAATTAACCGAGTCGGTTGTTGACGCGCAAACCGTTTCATCTTATTTCATAGCTCATGTAAAGCGTGAAAGTCAACTGCTTCATGCCGATGCTGGTTGGACAGGAGACCCATCTGCTCAGCCAAATGAATTCTGGTATGTGGTGAATGGTTATAAGGTTTCACAAAGCAACCAGCCGCTGGATACGAACAATATCAAAATCGATGAGCTAATTCTTGATTATAAGTTTCCGCTTTCCGTCAAAAACGCCTGGTGTTTATTTCCAAGCGGCCTCAAGAATCCATCTCAAGCCGCGAACTGTGACGTGGTGGGCAAACGGGAGGTGATGGATAAAGGCTCGTACAAAACATCTGCCAGTAATTTTGATGACTGTTACAATCTGGTCGATTACGTCAATGATGGAAATATTTATCAAACTTTTTGTAATGGCATAGGCATTGTTGAAATGAAGTTTGATCATGCAGGTACGAAGTTTGGTTTTGAACAGACTTTGATGCATTACTCCGCAGGAGTTCCATAACTGATGACATCACGTTTTAGATCCGCTGCTCGCATCCTTATCAAAGGCGACCCTAAAAAGAAAACCCGCAATCCCATTCCCGCCATCACGTCCGAAGAAGTGGTGGAGATCAGGCAATTCTTTCCGCGCGAGAAATTTTTTATCTTCGGTCATGCCCGCTCTGGGACGACTCTTCTCATGCGCCTCGCGCGTTTGCATCCCGAAGTCCATTGCAATTATCAAGCGCACTTCTTTACGCGAAAACCGTTGTTGAAATCTTTGGTCGATTCTCCCGAGGCGGAGGAGTGGCTGACGCGCAAGTCCAACCGCTGGAATCAGGGGCGCGATCTTTCTCCGCTCGTTTTGCGCGCCGCCGCTGACATTATCATGGAACGCGACGCGGCCCGCGAAGGAAAAATGATCGTGGGAGATAAAAGCCCATCGTCCACGATCCACGGCCAATCCGTGCGCGACATGCACGCTGTCTACCCCGACGCGAAACTGGTCTACATCGTCCGCGACGGGCGCGACGTGTTGGTTTCCGAACGCTTTCGGAATTTCGTGGAAGAGTCAAAGTTTCTAACAGCCGAAGACAAATGCATCATCGAAGAACTTCGCAAAGATCAAAGTCAATTTACAAATGGCACGCGTTCGATCTTCACCGAAACATTTATCCGACGCGTGGCAAAAGGCTGGGTCACGAACTTGCAGGAAATCGAAGAGGAGGGCAAAGGACTTTTTGGCAAAAATTATTTTGCTCTGCGTTATGAAAATTTGCTTTCGAATCCGTTCGATGAAATGAACAAATTGTGGAGATTCCTCGGCGTGAAGAAAGTCAATAAATCGCTCGAAAAGGAAATCAAAATTGAGATGGCTTCCAATCCGGATGAAGAATGGCAATCCCAACGCAACGGAGACATTTCTTCATTTCTGCCGAAGGGTCAGGCTGGTAACTGGCAGCGGCTATTCACGGCGAGGGATAAATCCATCTTCAAGGAAGTCGCGGGCGAGATGCTGGCCCAGTGGAAGTATGAGAAAGACAGCAATTGGTAGGATGCATTTGGATGACGCGATGACTTTAGATCAATCCAGGAGATGGCAGTCTTCCATTTTTATTGCGGCGATCGCGGCGCTGATTTTTACTCCGCTTTTTCTCACCGAGGTTTATGCTGGGACCAATGCCACCTCGGATTTTCCAACCCACGCTCAATGGGCGCTGGACATAAAAAATGGCAATCCCGTGCCTCCGTATGTGATGGCTCATTCCGCCTGGCAGTTTCTGCTCCTGGCCTTTAACATCTTTTTGGGATTCTCCATTCAACACGCCGAGTTGATTTCGATCCTTTTGTGCGTGGCTTTCGCTGCGGGTATCCTCGGCTGGTGGTTTTGGCCCGCGTTTTCAAAGGCAAATATTTCCTTATGGCAGGCCGTTGGGATTGTTTTGGGCATCAGCATTGCGGCGCCGGTCAGTTTGCTGTGGTTTAAAGATCACGCATTCTATCTCGGTTATGTTGGCATTGTTTCTTATCACAACCCGACTATTATTCTCCTGCGTCCATTGGCTCTTTTGCAATTTATTTATGCCCTGCGAGGTTTTACTTTGCCTCCGCCCTCGAAGGCGGAAATTTTTGTCGCGATTTTGCTCTCTTTGCTCTCGACGTTCGCCAAGCCGAACTTTGCAATCTGCCTCTTGCCCGCGATCGCTTTGATCGCGCTTTTCAAAATATTCCGCAAGGAAACGGCGCATCTTACTTTTCTGATATTTGGATTTATCGCGCCGACTGCAATGGTGCTGGCTTGGCAATTCTTAATGACATATCGCGGCGGCGATTCCAGTCATGTTATTTTTTCAGCCTTTGGCGTTATGAGTACTTATTCTGGCTATTTGTTGCCCAAGTTCCTTTTATCCATTTTGTTTCCTCTGGCGGTTGCGATTCTTTATTGGAAACAGGCATCCCACAATTTGCAATTGATTCTTGCCTGGCTGGTTTTTGCATTTGGATCTTTCTTTACATATTTCCTTGCGGAAAGCGGTCCGAGATTCAAGGATGGCAATTTCACATGGAGCGGCGAGATTGCGTTGTTTGTGCTCTTTGCTGTATCAACCATCTTTTTTCTTGACATTCAAAAACCTTCCCGTATTTGTAGACTGACGGCCGAAGCCTTATGGTTTCTCCAGGTTGCAGCGGGCGTCATTTACTATATTTTCTTTACACTACACCTTCTCTATATCGTGTAGACTTTTAGTACTCTATCTTCGCAGGATATTTTTCAGATGAAAACTTTGATCATTGGTCTCGGCTCAATTGGCCGAGGCCATTTTCGTAACCTGATTGCGCTTGGCGAAAAAGATATCATCTTGCTTCGCTCTCATCACACCACGTTGCCTGATGATGAATTGGCGGGTTTTCCCGCTGCGACTGATTTAACAGAAGCGCTAAGAAAACATAAACCCGATGCGGTCATCGTGGCGAACCCGACTGCCCTGCATTTGGATGTTGCGATTCCTGCCGCCAAAGCGGGTTGCTCAATCCTGATGGAAAAACCGGTCTCGAATTCTACGGATCGGATTGATGACCTCGAATCCGCACTTCGACGAGGCGGCGGGCAGCTGCTGGTTGGCTTTCAATTCCGCTTTCATCCGACTCTGCAAAAGGCCGCGCAATTGCTCAAGGAAGACGCGATTGGCAAACCGCTATCGTTTCACGTTCAATGGGGCGAATACCTTCCGGATTGGCATCCGTGGGAGGATTTCAGACAGAGTTACGCGGCGCGCCCCGACCTCGGCGGCGGCGTCATTCTGACATTGACGCACGCGCTGGATTACATCCGCATGCTGCTCGGCGAAGCAGATTCGTTGTGGGCGTTTTCGAGTTCGCTCAATCTTGGACTCGAAGTGGAAGACGCGGCAGAAATTGGATTGAAGATGGCGAGCGGCGCGATTGGCTCCATTCACATTGATTACAATCAACGACCGCCGAGTCATCGTTGGGAAATTATTAGTTCGGATGGTACGATGAAATGGGATAATGCTGACGGGAAGTTGGATGTCTATCAAGCGGCGAGCCGCTCATGGGTCACGTATGAGCCGCCAGCGGGTTTCGAACGAAATGTCATGTTCATTGAAGAAATGAAGCACTTTATTGCGGTTGTACAGAAAAAAGAATCGCCCGTCTGCGCGTTGGAGGATGGCAAACGGGCACTGCAGATGGCGCTGGCCGCACATCAATCGGCTGAAAGCCAAAAACTTGTTTGTTTGACGCGATAGGGACTTATCATGCAAAAGTTCAAGGCGCTCTTTAGATCGGAATTGTTCATCGCGATTCTTCTGCTCGTCCTAACCTCGGCTGTGGCTTATCTTCCTTTCATCGGACACTTCGGTTATTTCTACGATGACTGGTATGAGATGTTTTCGGCAGGCGCGCGCGGCCCGCAGGTGTTTCATGATCTTTTTGCGATTGATCGCCCGGGCCGGGCCTATTTGATGATTCCGCTCTATTTGCTCTTTGGGCAAAACCCTTTTCCTTATAACGTGACTGCGTATCTGTTCCGCCTGCTCAGCGGTTTGTCGGTTCTGTGGATGATGCGTCTCTGCTGGCCGGAGCGCAAACGGTCTGCCGTGCTGGCCGCGTTGTTCTTCCTGATCTATCCGGGATTCCTTTCCCAACCGAACGCGATTGATTATCAATCGCACATCGCGGGATCATTCTTCGCGACCTTTTCCATCGCGCTAAGTTTGAAAGCGGTTCGTGTTGAAAAATTTTCGGCGCGTGCCGCTCTTACCGTCACATCAATTCTGTTTGGGCTGGCTTATCTCAGCCAGATGGAATATTACGCGGGCTTCGAAGTTGTTCGCCTTGTTTTTCTTTTTCTCCTAGCGCGACAAAGCCGGACGGACTGGTTGGTGCGCCTGAAGAAAGCGGTTTTGTGGTATTTGCCATTCGCCGTTGTCCCGCTGACGTTTTTCACATGGCGTTTGTTTTTCTTTCAAAGCCTTCGCAAGGCAACTGATATTGGAACCCAGTTTGGAAATCTGTTCAGCACTCCTCTGCATACGATTGCAGTATGGCTGGTCAATGTCGCGCAGAGTGCGGCGGATGTGATCTTGTTGGCGTGGGCTGTTCCGCTCTACAATGCCTTTTCCCAGTTGACGCCGACTCCGATGCTTATCGGCTTTGGAGTGGCAATCGGCGTTATTTTGTTGGTCCTGCTTTTACTGCGCGGCATTTCCTCGGATTCCGAGCTTGGCAGTGACTGGAGCAAAGAAAGTCTATGGGCAGGATTGATCATGGTTGTGGGCGGTATGCTTCCGATTGTCGTAGCAGACCGCGGGGTTTCTTTTCCTGATTACTCGCGATATACGCTTGTCAGCCTGATTGGCGCCGTATTGATTTTGGTAGGCGTGATTGACCAGTTGCGGAGCCGGTATTTCCAGTATGGCGCGGTTTCGCTGCTCGTTGGCATTGCCATCCTGACCCAT
>JAJYOO010000110.1:0-2048 GCA_021796155.1 Chloroflexota bacterium | reverse complement strand
TTTTTCAAACGGTTTATTTTATGCCAAGGTTGCCGATGCAACACGGTCGTTTTGGTGGCAGGTAAGCTGGCGTATCCCGCAGATGCAACCCGGCACGACACTTATCGCGAATTATCCATCCAGCGCAATCTCCGAAGATTATATTATCTGGGGGCCGGCCAACCTTATCTATGATCCGCAAAGCCGGAATAGCGATTATGTCCAACCCACTCTATATGCTGCGGTTCCAAATCATGAGACTGTGGAGAAAGTCCTGATGCAGGTCCGGCAGGAGTATGGGAATCGCCGGTCCATACGGACGTATGCTAACTATCGAAACATCTTGATCCTGACCCAGCCAACGCCTAATTCCTGCGTGCAAGTGATTAACGGCGAGCAGCCTGAAATTTCTTCATCTGAAAACGAGCCGATGATGCTGATGGCGCCATTTTCTGAGTCACAGCGGATCCTTACCAACGTTGAATTTCAGACCCCGCCTCCGGCCATTTTTGGGTCCGGGCCGGAGAAGGGCTGGTGTTATTACTACGAAAAGGCGGCCTATGCCCGCCAGGTTGGCGATTGGAAAACGGTCGCATCCCTCGCGGACGAGGCGGCCAGGCTCGGATTGGCTCCATCTGATCCAATTGAATGGATGCCGTTTCTGCAGGCCTATGCGGTCACGGGGAATGCTTCCAAGTTAAGTGATCTTGCTCCATCCATAATTGGGAATCCATTTGTGGCTCAACAAGTTTGTCAGATTTTGCAGGGGATGCAGGGGCTGAAAGACTCTGTCGTGAATGTGATCAGCTCGCAATATTGCGTCAGCGGCAATTAAACGTGACCGCAGCCTTCAAAATTCATCTGTTGAATTTTGAAGTATAATACGCACTTGCTTTTGCAATATTATGAAGTCCCATCTTTGCATGGCGGCAAATAAAACAATCCTATAATTCATGGAGTACAGATGTCGAAAGCGAAATTGATTTCACCATACGGCGGCAATAAACTGGTCAACCTGGTTGTTACCGGCAAGGAACGGGATGAACTTCTTGGCCGCGCCCCGCAGTTGCCTTCGATCAAGATCACAATGCGGAATCTATGCGACTTGGAATTGATCGCCACCGGCGGATTTTCCCCATTGGATCGGTTCATGGGCAAGGCGGACTACGAACGGGTGCTGCACGAAATGCGACTCAGCGACGGAGTGCTTTTCCCGCTTCCTATCACGCTGACAGCGGATCCAAAAGAACTGCCGACCGTCGGCGAGGATATCGTTCTACGTAATGCCAATAATGATGTAATCGCGATCATGACACTGGACGAGGTCTATCACTGGGACCTTGAAACCGAAGCCGCGCTGGCCTACGGTTCGACCGATGCCAAGCATCCGATGGTTTCCGAGATGGCGCGTTGGAACAAAGTCTGCATCAGCGGTCCGATGAAAGTTGTCAATCTCCCGAAGTATTATGACTTCGTCGAGTTGCGCCGCACGCCCGCGCAGGTTCGCGAAATCCTCGAAGGCATGGGACACGATAACGTTGTCGCGTTCCAGACGCGTAATCCACTGCATCGTATTCATGAAGAATTGACCAAACGTGCCGCGGCGCAAGTTGGCGGCTCGCTGATTATTCATCCAGTCGTCGGCATGACTAATCCTGGCGATGTGGATCATTACACACGTGTCCGCATTTATAAGGCATTGGTCGAAAACTATTATGATAAGAAGAGTACGCTGCTCAGCCTGTTGCCGCTGGCGATGCGTATGGCGGGACCGAAGGAAGTTATGCTTCATGCGATCATCCGCCGCAATCACGGTGCGAATCATTTCATCGTTGGGCGCGATCACGCGGGGCCGGGAAAAGATTCCACGGGCAAGCCGTTTTACGGTCCGTATGAGGCGCAGGAGAACATGCGAAAGTACGAGCATGAACTCGGCGTCAAGATGATTCCGTTCGAGGAACTGGTTTATCTTCCCGATGAACAGCGTTATGTGGAGGGCAAGGATGTCCCGCAGGGTGCGAAGACTTTGAACATTTCGGGCACGCAGGTGCGCGATGAATATCTTGCCA
>JAJYOO010000109.1 GCA_021796155.1 Chloroflexota bacterium | reverse complement strand
GATGCGGAAATTGGTCTGACGCAAACGTTTTATCAATTGGAGCAGTTTGGAAACGCTTATTTACAGGCTGAGACTTCGATGTCCAAAGCCACGAATGATACGCAAAAAGCGCTGGCACTTTACTGGCGCGCAAAAAGCCAGGTCAAGCGCGGTAGTCTCGGTGATGCGATTGATGATTTTCAGACTTTGCTTTCGATGCCCGCCTCGGACATGACCTCGGAAATGCGGCAGGACGCTGAGAATGAACTTGCGGCTTTGCTCACGCCGAGTCTCACGCCAACCATCGAACCAACGAGCACAAAGACGCCTAAACCTTCCGGCACGGGCACGCCAATACCAACAGAAACTCTAACGCCAGAACCGACAAGTACGCCATAAATACATAGCTGGTTACGACGCTGAACGTCGTAACCAGAGTCTCTTCCTTGGTTCATTGTAGGATTAGTTGGAAATCAGTCGAAGGAGAGCACAACGTGAGTAATGTTCTCCTTTGTGAATATATCAACCTGAGCAATAATCTTTCCTTTTGTAAATAACAATGACCATGCTTTTCCAATGTCTGCTCCACTGGCATCAGTGATTGAGAGTAATTCCCATCCCGTAGTCGGCGTTTCGTTCTTGTAAAAGCGCTGAATAGTAAGAATATCGGCGTTAGCAACAGTGTAGTGATAACCAACGCGATTGTCCCTGACCTCTACTGCGCCCGGAAAAATCGGCAGACCTTCCCACGTGTTGACTGATGTGCTTTCCGATAATGGAATTGATGAAGGCGCGGCTGTTTGATGCGGCGCACATGCCGTAATGAAGACAAACAATAGTGTCACCGATAGGCCTATTCCTTTCATCGTAAACTCCTTTCCTGACAAAAGATAATTTTCCCCCGAAAGACCTTTGAGCGCGAGTTGTCTTTTTGTTACATTTCTATGCTAATGTTTGGCTATGTTTTTTTCAAGTAATGAAAATCATGTTTGCTGGATGGCGCATAGTCTTTTCGTGAAGTAATTGACGGTCACTTGAAAAAGTGACCGTCAATTTTATTTTCCGTATTTCGCGCGGTCTTCCTCGCATGGACACAACGCGCGCAAATAATGCCAGTTGTAGATTCCATAATCGTGTCCGTCTTCCCAAACGATGGTCAATGCGTAGGAGCCAACGGCTTTGACGTTGTTAATGCGCGTCATCGGCGAATCTTCCAATTGAACATGGAACACTTCCGCGTCCGGCTCGGACTTCATGTTTTCGTGTCCGCCGCGGCATGACGTACACGGACAAGCCGCGCGCAACAATTCAAACGGGTAAACGCTGATGTGCCCGTCTTCCCAATTGATGGTGAACTCGCGGGTTTTCTTATTGACTGTGATGTTGGTTGGTTTTTCGTTCATTCAATTCTCCGTCGGGGCAGACACACAGATCTGCCCTTACAAACTTATTGTGATGGCACAACCGCCAGATAATTTGCAGCAGCCCAGCCAGCACGCGTATTGTCGTATGGCGCAACGAGATACCACCATGTATAACCGTCCGCCTGTTGCGGGCCTTTCTGTACAACAAAAGTTTCGGATTCATCACCACGAAAAACTGTGTCGCTATTCAGACCGGGCGCGGAGCGGATGCGTAATCCATCGCCGCCGGTGCCTGAAATCTGGACATATCTTCCAACCGCAATCTGGTCTGGCGGAGGCGTTACAGTTCCACCCGGAGTCGCGGTTGGAATGTTAACGGTGGCGGTTGGAGGCGCGATGATGGTCAAATCAGCGGGAGTAAAGCCAATCGTCCCGGATTGATGCGGTTGAATCCAATTGATGGCAACCAGCGTCGCAACAAGCAAAATTCCGGCGAAAACAATCGCACCGAGAATCGTCCAAATGTTGATGAAGGAAGGCGGAGTGTTTTGGTTCATGGTAACAGGAAAAATGCCAATCCAAAAATCAAATAGACCGCGAGCAAGCCGACACCTTCGAGCCATGTTGACTCGCCATCCGCCGAGACAAGTGCTGAAATAACAATCGCAGTCAGAAGCGCAAGCAATTCAAAACGATTGAAAATGATCTGGAGCGGATGACCAAGCGCGAGACTGACAAAAACCAACAGCGGTGCGACAAAGAGTGCGATCTGCAAGCTGGACGAGATGGCAATCTCGGTGCTGAGGTCCATTTTATTTTTGAGCGCCATTTGTACCGCGACGAGATGCTCGGCCACGTTGCCGATCAATGGAACAAGGATGATGCCGAGGAAAAATTCGGAGACGCCGAAACTTTTTATAACATCTTCAACCAAATGAACCAGCGTTTCGCTCAACCAAACCACACCCAATGTGGATAATATCAAAATCGCAACGACTTGCCAGAGAGACCAACCGGGCAAATCATTTTTCGGCAAAGCATGAGATAACGGGCTTTCTTTTGAGTGCGATGCATCAAAGAGTCCAAAGCCGTATAGCGCAATCATAATGATCGCCACGCCGATGCTCAATATCTCGACGTTGCCATTGTTAACAGTGGCAATGGATTGACTGAACACGGATGGAATGATGAGTGTCACCACCGCAAGGACAAGCAGAATGGCATTGCGGCTGGCATTGCGCTTGTTGAACGTCTGTATCCCGTGTTTGACGCCGCCGGTCATCATGGCGAATCCAAGCACGAGCAAAAGGTTGCCAATGATCGAACCGGTGATGGATGCCTTGACCAGTTCAAGCAGGCCAGCTTGCACCGCAGTGATCGTGATGATGAGTTCCGCCGCGTTGCCGAGCGTCGCATTGAGCAGCGCGCCGACGCGCGGACTTGTGTAAGAAGCCAGGTTATCCGTTGCCTCGCCAATATATGCAGCCAATGGAATGATTCCAACCGCGGCCAGAATGAAAATTGCTATTGCAGACCAGCCAAGCAATTGTGCGGCAAGCGTGAGCGGCAAAGCCAGAAGCAAAATGATGAACGGGTTTTCAGCAAGGAATTTTTTGATGCTGGTCATAAGCGTTTTTCTTTGAGCAGATTCAACCCTTTGGGAGGCATGAGAACCTTCAAAGCCTGTTTCTCGATCTTGAGTTCAACTTGCTTGCTGCCGAGCATCGGCTCGCCGTCCATTTGAAGCGAGAACGCAGTATCCGATTCGATCCGCGCGGAACGGAAGGATAAACAACGCGCCTGGTCGCTATTCAAATGGCGACCCGCCAACAGGTCAAAGAAGTGGCGCAAAGCATCTGCGATGTTGTTGCCGCTCATCAGCCAAATATCCATTTCACCGTCGTCGAGATAGGCGTTCGGCGAAAGGACAGCGATGCCGCCGACGTAACGTCGAATGTTTGTTGCGACTGCCAGAAGATAATGTCCCTCCACGCGTTGATCGTCTGCCCAGACGCGCAAATCCATGCCGTGCCAGATGGCAACATTCCAAACGGTCGCGGCAAAATATTGCGGGACCGAAACATATTTCGCAAAACGCGGCCGCGGCTCAAGCGCGTGGATGGTGATTGCATCAATGCCGATGCCAGCCCACAACAAAAACGCATGGCCGTTGCATAAACCAACATCCACGCGATAAACCGGCGCGTCCGCAAGCAAACGCGCATTTTGTTGCAAGGCGCGATTATGCAAAAGATCGAACGTGCGCTGACCAAGTTCCATTGCCCAGACGTTCATCGTGCCTGCCGGTAAAACTCCCAACGCAGTTTCAGAATTGAGCAATCCGTTGGCAACCTGGCTGATGGTTCCGTCGCCGCCGATGGCAAAGACCGCATCGTATTTTTCGTCCGCGGCGTGACGCGCGACTTGCGTCGCATGACTGCCACTCAAGGTTTCGGCGATGTCCACGTGCCATCCCGCCGCTTTCAACGGGCGGATGATGCCGCGCACAAATGTACGGACGGAGACGCGTCCCGCGGCGGGGTTGTAGAGAAGCAGTCCGTTGCGCATGGGTAGGATTATAAGGGATAAGATAGAAGAACAGAGAGTAGAGAACAGATAGTAGTGAGAAGAAAAAAACACATGCCAACTTTCACTCCCCACACTCTACTCTCTGCTCCCTGTTATAATCCGTTCAATGCTTCAGAACGGCGAAGGACGTTTGCTCAATAACCGCTACCAACTGCTCGAACGTTTCGGCACGGGCGGCATGGCAAACATCTATCGCGCCCGCGACGTGCTTTTGAATCGCAACGTGGCAATCAAGGTTATGCGCGATGACCACGAACATAACCCAGATTTTGATGCGCAGTTTCGCAACGAGGCACAAGCCGTTGCGAATCTTTCGCATCCAAATATCGTCACAGTTTACGATTATGGATTCGATAATGGCCAGCCGTTCATCGTCATGGAATTGGTGCCGGGCACGGATTTGAAGTCGCTTCTCCGCCAGCGCGGCCGCTTTACGGTCGAGGATGGAATCCCGCTGATCGTCCAGGCTTGTGCGGGCATCGGATACGCTCACCGCGCGGGCGTCGTTCACTGCGACGTCAAGCCGCACAACATGCTGGTCACGCCGGATAAGCGCCTCAAGGTCACGGACTTTGGAATCGCGCGCGCACTGGCAACGATCAACCCCGATGAACGCACAGACGTTGTCTGGGGATCGCCGCAATATTTTTCTCCGGAACAAGCCGCAGGGCACGCTCCCAGCCCGGCGTCCGATGTGTATTCGTTGGGCGTGGTATTGTATGAAATATTGACAGGCACATTGCCGTTCACCGGTTCAACCGCGGAAGAATTGGCGCGCCAGCATTTGAATTCTGACCCGGTCCCACCCAGCGAATACGTGCCGGATATTCCCAACGCGCTCGAAGAAATTATCTTGAAAGTTTTGTCGAAAGAACCATCGGCGCGCTACCGGACAGCCGACCAACTCATGCGCGTGTTGATGAAGTTCGGGACGCAACGCGACATCCCGACCGCTTCGCCGTTGAATCTGACCCCGGAAGTCGCGCCGGCTTCCGTTTGGGAGGATGTCCCTACGCCCGCGCCGGCTGCGCCTCCGCAGCCAACTCCACAATTATTTGAATCCTTCGATTGGTCCGAACTGCTTTCAGATATTGACTGGGGTTCCGTTGCGCTTGGACTTGTGGCATTGGTTGCCGTTTTTGGATTGATCCCATTTTGGATGTGGGTTTATTTCACGTATAACCCGCCAATGAAATAAAGTGAACTCTCACCGCCGCCTAAAAGCCTTATGCAAAACTATCTTATCGCCCCCTCGATTCTTTCTGCCGACTTTCTTCAACTAAAAGCATCAATCGCCTCATGCGAATCTGCCGAAGCGGATTGGATTCATGTTGATGTGATGGACGGCCATTTCGTCCCGAATATAACGATGGGGCCGTTCCTCGTCGAGACGTTCAAGCGCGCAACCAAACTTCCGCTCGATGTGCATTTGATGATCGAACAGCCAGAGCATTATCTCGAAGCATTTGCAAAAGCCGGCGCATCACATCTCACGGTTCATGTGGAAACATGCCCGCATATTCACCGGACTTTACAGCACATCAAATTGCTCGGCTGTGCAGCTGGCGTGGTATTGAATCCCGGCACGCCGGTCACAGCTATCGAACCGGTTTTGCATTTAGCAGATTTGGTTTTGGTAATGAGCGTCAATCCGGGATTTTCAGGTCAGGCTTTTTTGTCAGAGACCATACAAAAGGTCGCGGCGATCCGCAAGAGGTTGGACGAACTAAAATCGTCCGCGTATCTCGAAGTGGACGGCGGCATCTCGGCAGAGACACTCCCAAAAATGAAAGACGCGGGCGCAAATGTTTTTGTTGCGGCCAGCGCGGTGTTTCATTATCCAAAAGGAATCGAAGCGGGAATCAAAGCATTGCGCGACGCGGCCAACCAACTTCCGGCGAACCGCATCCGCGGGGCGTAATTGATCAATTCTCCTGTTTATTCCTTGCTGCATTTTGACTTAGACTTTTGTGCAATTTCCACCTCATTTGAATTCACCAGCACTTCCACTTTATCCCCATATTGAATCTCTGGAATTGTCTCTGCAATTACTTCCAACAACGAGGGGTTCTGAAAGTTTCGAATCTTCGTCTCCGGGTGCGGATAATAGACCCAGCCATCGTACTCAATATTTTTGAAAATCACTTTACATTGTGAAAACGAGAAATGTTCCGGAGGATGCAAGTCTGTCCATTCGACGTTATAAAACGTGTATTCCGGCTTTATCATTTTGAACGTGGCCGGACGAATGTCAATGTTCAGCGTGCCATTGAAATATCCGCCGAGGTCGAGTCCGCGTGATTTGAAGATTGGACGCTGTCTATCGAGCGCGCCATACGGATAATCTGCCGACGTTCCCGACGCGACGCGGTAGCCCTGAACCACAATTCCTATCACAGAAATCCACGGCTCATTCATAACGGGAGTATAACGTTTTTCGGAATGTTTCGTTAACGTTGTCAATTTGAGCAGACCTCTTGACTTTTTAGAACTAATGTTCTATTATATGTACATCCTTCACTTTTGTCGTTAGTTTTGTATTGAAGGAGAGGTTGATATGAACAGTTCCTTCCCAATAAAAATAATTCCCATTCTGCGCGGTACCGCGCTCAAACGCGGCGCCATCTTTGGAGCGATTCTGGTCGCGGCATTGCTGGCCTTTGAGGTCTTTAACTATTCCACCACAGCCTTTGCCCTGGCCGACATCCTCGGCGATTTGAAATCCGGCGGAATTCAATGGTCAACGATTCTTGCTATCGCTTTCTGTGGCATTGACTTTGCCGGGATTGCCCGCATCTTCACGCCGCAACAGGGACGCGACGAACCGACTGAAGTCTGGTATTTGTTCGGTGCATGGCTCTTGGCCGCAGGCTTCAACGCCACGCTGACGTGGTGGGGTGTGTCGGTTGCGATTCTTCATCATACATCCGAAGGTAGTATATTGATTGGAGAATCCACGCTTGTAAAAGTCGTACCCGTCTTCGTGGCGATCATGGTTTGGATGATCCGTGTTTTGATTATCGGAACGTTTTCGTTGGCCGGTGACAACATGTTTACGATGGCGAACACGCGGCCCGCGTCGAGTCAAAGCATGAGGCCAACTCTTCGACCAGCGACGTCCATTCCAAGCGCACCTGCCGTTCGACCCGCGCCCAAACCGGCTCCCCTTTACGGAACCACGCGCGCCATTAATACTGCCGAGCCAACATATCATCCCATTGGGATGAGTGCAGAGTCTTACCAGGAAAATCCATCCATGCGGAGGTAACCGCCGCTCTTCTCCACATCCAACCGCTGGGCCGACCTTACAGGTCGGTCCATGCGTTAATAGCCTATTTCCATCTTCTGATAATTGCATCAATGACAATTAAACTTC
>JAJYOO010000108.1:1691-7341 GCA_021796155.1 Chloroflexota bacterium | reverse complement strand
CTGTAGAATCGCGGCGTTACCTGAAAACAAATAGACCGCGAAGAAACCGGTGTAACAAAGCGCAGCTTCGATAGACCCCAGCCACAACGCGCGCCCAATTACGCCGCGGTCCAGAAGCGGCTTATTGCGTGGACGAGGTTGGCGCCGCATCACGTCTGGTTCGGGACGTTCCATACCGAGTGCCAGGGCAGGAAAAAGATCGGTGCCGAGGTCAACCGCCAGAATCTGCCGGACAGTCAACGCCGGCGGAATGTTCGGGAAAGAAGCGGTCACAATGAACGGAAGAATTTCAGGAATGTTGCTCGAAAAAATATATGTGATGAATTTTCGGATGTTATCAAAAACCGCGCGGCCTTCCTCAATTGCGGCGATGATTGCGCCAAAATTATCGGTCGTCAAAATAATATCCGCGGCTTCTTTGGCAACATCCGTGCCAATGATACCCATCGAGATACCAACGTCAGCTTTGCGGAGTGCCGGCGCATCGTTGACGCCATCACCTGTCACAGCCACCACATCGCCGCGCGATTGGAATGCAGAAACCAATCGCAGTTTGTGCTCTGGAGCCATACGCGAAAATATAACTTCCTGTTTTAGAAGTGTTTGCAATTCCGCATCGTTCATGACATCGAGTTCAGCGCCAGTCAAAATAACTGGATTGGGCGTGGAGATCATACCGACACGCCGCGCAATGGATTCTGCTGTCAGACCATAATCGCCGGTGATCATCGCGATGCGAATGCCTGCCTGGCGACAAACTTGAATCGCATTTTCCACTTCGGGGCGCGGCGGGTCCATCATTGCCATCAAGCCGAGGAATGTCAGATCGCGTTCCACATTTTCAATAGTATATGGACCGGAGCGCATCGGCAATTCGCGGCGCGCTAGAGCCAGCACGCGCAACGCGCCGCGCGCATAATCATCATTGGCCGAAAGGATTTCGGCGCGCAATGCGTTATCCAGCGGAACAGCGTCCCCGTTGATGGAGATTTGCGAACAAAGCTGAAGAACTTCACGCGGTGCGCCCTTGACATAAGCCACTTCACGATCGGCTAAACGATGAATAGTGGTCATGCGCTTTCGGCGCGCATCGAATGGAATTTCATGAATGCGCGGGCACGCGTCCAACAATTCGTTTTCTTTCAACCCCGCTTTTAGCGCGGCGACTTTCATCGCTGCTTCGGTCTGGTCCCCCAAACTCGTCCAATGCGGATGCTCCGGCGAAGGCAGATTGATGCGTGCATTGTTGCAGGAAAATGCAGCTTGCATTAATTGCATCCAATCGGCTTTGTAAGGCTGAACTGATGGCAAAGGCGAAAAATCGCCCTTTGGCTCATAGCCAACGCCAGACACTTTGATGCGCTGGTGCGCCACCCAAATTTCGCGGACAGTCATTTGATTCTGAGTCAGCGTTCCGCTTTTATCAGTGCAAATGACCGAGACGGAACCCAGCGTTTCCACAATGGACAATTTTTTTGCGAGCACGTCTCTTTGCGCGAGACGTTGAACGGCCATCGCCATCGAGAGCGTCAACGTGGCCTGCAAGCCTTCCGGGATCGCTGCGACGATGATTCCAATTGTTAAAAGAATCAATTCATGCAGACGATATTGCAATTGAAAATAGCCAACCAAGGCGACAATCGCTCCAATGCCCAACGCCAATATAGTTGTCCGGCGGCTAAGGCGGGACAACTCGATTTGAAACGGTGTCGGTTCTTCCTTGACGGTTTGCGTCAATTGAGCGATGCGTCCAAACTGAGTCAACATGCCAGTGGCGTAAACCACCGCGCGTCCGGTACCGGAAGCAACTGAAGTACCAGCAAATATCAAATTGGGGCGCTCCAGATCACTCACCCCGGTTGGAAGCGAAGCATCGGATGTTTTGCGCGCGGGGACAGCTTCGCCCGTCAATGTCGCGTTGTTGGTGCGTAATCCAAATTCCTCCACGACGCGCGCATCCGCAGAAATGTTATCGCCCTCGGCCAGGATCAAAACGTCGCCGGGGACCAACTCGCTCGCAGGCAGATGCACATCCTCTCCGTCCCGAATGACGCGGGCATAAGCCGGAAGGATCTGCCGCAGTTTTTCAATCGCCTGTTCCGCGCGATATTCGCGCCAGAACGAAAATCCAAGATTGGCCAACACGAGAATCCAAATAACGATTCCCAAAACCGGATCGCCAGAGAAGAACATCAAAAGACCAGCGCCGATCAAGACCAATGCCAACGGGTGAAGCAGGTGGTTGGCCAATCTTTCCAATAACGAGATTTGTTTTTGTTCGGAGAGGAGATTAGAGCCGTATAGCGAACGCCGTGATTCAGCTTCTGAACTGGAAAGACCCTCGGATGAAGTCTCGAGGGCCTTGTAAACATCTGTAGCACGTAAGCTGTAAATCGGAGTAGAACTCATGGATGCATGAAAACGAGAGAAAGTAAACTTGTCTCCCGTTCGAGTCTATTCTTCGCGGCCTTCTTCGTTTCCGGGCGCGGTCTCTTTTGGGGCACCGCCGACCTTGGGTTGCTGAGGCTTGCTTTCAAGATATTGTTCAAGAAGCGAGGGAGCATTCGGATGATCCACATGCAAAGCATCGTCATACTCGCCAGCCGGAATAGGCTCTGGCTCGTAACGTAACGGACGGCGTACGCCGAAGATTTCGAAGAACTGACTCACTTTCGTCAAGACACGCCCACGCATCGAATGGCGATACTCTTGCATCTTGAGGGATTGCCATTCAACAATGGATGCCATCGAACCTTGAACGCGGGCCTTCTCGCGGACAATCCGATGGATTTGCTTTGGCGCGCGGTAGCCTCCCGGGGAAATCAGAAGAGCATTCGCCGCGATCACCAAAACGCTGAATGAAATCAACACCACCCAGCCACCTTCTGTCCACTTACCCGCGATCTGACCAACGAACACCGCTCCTGAAAGTGTGCCAGCAAAGCCCGCGGCAAAAGCTCCCCATGTGCGCGCCGCGCCTTTGAAGTTCTCAAGAATATGTTTGCGAATGGCGAAGCCCATCATCATGATTGGCATGAAAACGCCGATCCCGTAATAAGGAACGGCCGCGCTGGTATTCGCGCGAACCAGCAATTGAATGATCACCGCGACAATAAAACTCGCCGTCACCGAGCGTGTAAAAGTCCCTTGCGGATTTCGATAAACAACGATCTCGGGAATCTCGCCGATGGCTACATCACGCCAGCCGGTTGCTTGCAAATCCTGAAACGCTGTCATGGACGCCGCAGCCAGCAAGCCCACAGCCAAAACTTGATACGCCCAGTATAAAATTTCGCCTCCGGGGATTTGGGTAAATCCGATAAAGGATAAATTGCCGACTAGCGAACGGCCCAATGTTCCATCAAAGACATTGAAATGTGCCGCAAAATAAGCCAGCAAGGCAGTAGTAATTCCACCGTAGAATAGGAAAGACGTTTGAACAAAACGTCCGATGCCGGTCTTGCCGCTGTAGAAATCCCATATCGCTTTAAGTTTCGGTAAATGTTGCTTACCCCACTTGACGATCCCTGCATCTTCATTGATCACAAACTGGATTCCATTCGACATGGCTTCGAGGCCGCTTAAGGCTACGAGACCTTTCATCGAGGCAGTCAGCATGTGGTATATCGCTTCCCATACCGTCGCATGTTGAATCGGCTCCGTATAAGGCACAGGCGGCACGCCTTTGAATTTGGCAATAAACAAACCGACGGCCATAATGACCGTCAACAGCCCAAAGATGCCCAATCCAGTGAAGACTATACGCGCAGACTCTCCTCGTCCACGGATGGTTAAGTACCATGTGATCCCTGCCAGTCCCGCTCCGAGCAAAAATCGGAACGGCCAGTATAAGCCGTAGGCATTGACGATTGAAAGCAACTGATCCACGCCGGACAGGCTGGAAACAACAATGGTGAAGATATAGTCCTGAATGAGGACTACGGCTACGACCAGACTGATACCGGGCGAAAGATAGCGCATCGCGGCTGTATATGAACCGCCGCCTTCATTGAAGATGCCAAGTGAGTACATATACAAGAAGCCAAAAACAGCGTTGGCGAAGGCAATGACAGATACTGCGATCCATGCATAGTTCTGCATTCCATAAGGATGCAAGGCACTCATCAACTCGCCAGTGGCATAGTAATACGAAGTAAAGTAATCCACACCGAAGAGTGCCAGCGCGGCCAGCAAGCCGATCTGTCCTGCGCCGTGGATATGCGCGTGTTCCGCCTTCTCAACCGGTGCGATTTTGAAGGAAACATAAATAATAACCAGCAACAAACCAATCGAAAACAACATCTTCTTACCTGAGGGGAACTAATCTTCGGAAGCCTTGAAAGCTTCCTCCAGCATTTGAAGTTCGTTCAACAAATGTTTACGCGTGGACGCGCTGAATCGTGTATCTTGGGCAATCTTTGCCTGTTCTTCACGAGCGGCACGCACCACAAAAGCCGGGACGAACATGATTCGCCCGGCAGGAATGACCACAAAATTATGGCTCTCAACCGCAAGGTCTTGATCGTCAAAATATGGAAGACGCAGGCTCAAACCGCGATTCAAACTTTGTGCCTCGGCGCGTTCCTTCACCGTCTTAATAATATCTGCAGTCATAAAACGCGCCAGCGCGCGGCCTTGATTAATCAACTGCCCAAGCATTCCGTAACGCTTGATCTCATATTCATCGTCCGCGACCATGTATGGAGCAAGCGAACGCGCCGCGAACAGCACATTCATAAATCTCTGCATGGATTTGATATGCGCTTCGGCTTCGTTCACCGAATTGACCAGCAATTTATCTTTATCATCGAATGCGACCCATTGCGGCAGATAAAATTTGCGCGCTGCCGGAACATACGGGACGAGTAAATCGCCGCGGCCTTCCTCGACCTTTCCTTCCTCCGCAATCGCATCCGTTGTCGCGGTGATCGCGGATTCAGGTTCCATTCCATCGCTGGCCGGAATCGTTGGAATGTCTTCGTCTTCAGCCGCGACATAATTGACGCGGCGTCCGGATGGCAGCATGTTGTAGATCATGTGCGCGGCCGCGGAATAACGGATCAAGCTTGAACTGGCGACGATAGCTGGTTCATTAGATTGATCCAATTCGGCCAGCCGCTGGCGCAGCAACACATGAACGTCGCGTCCACCTGCCCGATCCATTAACGAGCCGATGCGCTGCTCGCGCTGGGCTTGTGGAACAGGAACGGGCTGCGTATCTGCTTTACAAACGACGCGGTCGGGCAACGTAAAGCGAAGGCTGTGAGCGCGCTCAACATAAGCCTCCGCGATTTGCCGCGCCTGCGTCTCGAGAAAGCGCTGGACAATGGGCGGCTGTGCATTGAACAATGCCTGTTCCTCTCGGTGCTCTTCATTCAATGCATCAAGCCCAGCAGCAGACGTGTGTATTTGCATTCTCTCATTCATGGCAATTCCCTTTAGACAAGGTGGCAATCATACCATGATTGCTTTTGGACAGACTATCGCGACACTTCAAAACTCAAACAGCA
Organism: Chloroflexota bacterium; assembly: GCA_021796155.1. The sequence continues at coordinate 1,831 of JAJYOO010000108.1, read as the reverse complement.
GCTTCGACTTCCTTCGGCTGCATAAGCGGAATCAACAGATAAAATGTACTTCCTTTTCCAAGCTGACTCTCCACCCAAACGCGCCCACCGTGACTTTCAGCAATCGAGCGGACAATGGCGAGTCCAAGCCCGGACCCGTG
>JAJYOO010000108.1:0-1681 GCA_021796155.1 Chloroflexota bacterium | reverse complement strand
CGCTTTCTCGAGACGCAGGCGCGCGCTTCACGTTGTTTGCCGCGATAAAACTTTTCAAAGAGTCGCGGCATATCGTCTGGTTCGATGCCGATGCCGGTATCCTGAATTTCAAAAATCAAATTATCTTTTCCGGTCCGCGTTCGAACGGTGACGCTGCCTTTTTCGGGCGTGTATTTGATGGCATTCTCAACCAGATTATAGATGGCCTGATGCAACAAAGCCTGATCCGCCTCGACAACGTGCGGCATATCTTTCGGAATCTCAAGATTGAAAACAATATTTTTCTGACTGGCCTGTAATTGCAGGGCGCTGGTCACGCGTTCCAAAATATCCAATACGGACACGTTCTCGACCTGCAAGCCAACACCCAATTCGATTCGTCCCAAGTCAAGCAGCGTATTGACGAGCCGCGTCATGTTCTCGACGCCCGTCACGATTTTCTTTACATAACTTTGTTGCTGCTCATTTAGCTCGCCAACCATTTCAAGCATCGTGGCATAACCGCGCATCAACGTCAGCGGTGAACGTAGATCATGGCTAACCGTAGCAACGAATTCGGATTTCATCGTATCCAGTTCCTTGAAGCTGGTCACATCACGCAAAATACAAACTCTTCCAAATAAATGTCCTTCCGCGATAACCGATGATGCCGTCGCAAGATACGTTCGCTTGTCTGGCAACATCACTTCAACCGATTTCTTTTCGCCGGAGGCCTGCAGCAAATCGAGCAATGGTTTTTGCTGGACAATTTTCTCGATGGATTGTCCGGCCGCTTTATAAACATCAATATCGAGGGATTGCCCCGCGGCGGGATTTGCCAACAAAACGCGGTTATGCTGGTCAATGACAAGCACGGGGTCAGGCGTCGAGTCGAGGATCGCTTCCAATTGGCGGCGCGCCACTTCAACGTTCAAGTAAAGACGCGCGTTGGCAACAGCTAATGCAGCTTGACCAGCCAAGGTCGTCACGAAGCGTACATCGGATTCAGAGAAGTTACGCGTCTGTTCGTAAGCAGCCCACACCACGCCATAATAACGATTCTCATGACGTAAGGCAACAGCCAACAAAGCTCCGGGTTGCGGACGCTTCGGGTCGAAGGTCAGTTCGCGCGTCCGGGAAAGATTCGGAAAAACAATCCGCTCCTGACGCTGCGCCATATTCAGGATTTGCTCGTCGAGATACGCGTACGCATCCTTGGCTGGACCGACTGCGAATCGAGTCGGCAATTCGATTGGCGTCTCGGGCAAAATCGCGGGCAGCAAAACGACGCGCACTGCGTTGGCTCCGCTGGTCATCACCGCCTCGAGCACCGGTTTGACCGTGTCCTGCATCTCGAGGCTGGATGCCACGCCCTGACTCACCACCAGCAAACGATTCAGTTCATCGAGCCGCGCCGCCAAACTGATTCGCATCTGCTCGAAGGCGCGGCGCAACTGCCCGACCTCGTCCACGCCCGTAACTTGCAGCGGATGATCGAGCTTGCCCTGTGCGATGCGGTTTGCTTCTGTTGCCAAATTTTGTAATGAACGCGTGATGACGCGCAAGCCAAAGCGCAAAGAGATCAACGCGATGATTGCCAGAACGATAATCATCATGAACAATGGCATGGCAATATCGAGCGCAAGTTGTTGCGTTTGCTGTGCGGGCACAGTCATCACGATGGACCACGGACGCGCACCTA
>JAJYOO010000107.1 GCA_021796155.1 Chloroflexota bacterium | reverse complement strand
TTCAGCCAACGCGTCATCGCGTTGGCTGAACGCGCGTATGCGCCGTGGATTGACATGGAAGCGCTGATGCGCGAGCGCGGCATTCCGCTTTACTCGCTTGAATCAAAACGACCTTTGAGCGGCTTCGATCTCATCGGTTTTTCCCTGCCCTACGAAACGCTCTACACCAATGCGCTCAACATCCTCGACCTTTCTGGCATCCCCGTTCGCTCCGCAGATCGCGACGACTCGCATCCGATCATCATTGCGGGCGGACACGCGGCCACAAATCCCGAACCGATGCACGCGTTCATTGACGCATTCGTGATTGGCGAAGGCGAGGAAGTCATTCACGATATCATAAACACAGTTCAAAAGTTTAAAGGTTTGCAGGTTGGAACGTTAGAACGTTCAAACCTTCCAACTTGCAAACGTGATGATCTCTTGCGCGCGCTAGCAAAGATTCCCGGCGTTTACGTTCCAAGATATTACCAAGTTCATTACATGGACGACGATACGATTTCGCATGTCGAATCATTGATTGACGGAATTGCCAACCCAGTTGTTAAACGCATCGTCGCACATCTGCCTCCGCCGCCGACAAAGTTCATTGTGTCGAACATCGAAATCGTCCACAACCGCGTTTCGGTGGAGATTATGCGCGGATGCACGCGCGGGTGCAGATTCTGTCAGGCGGGCATGATCACGCGCCCGGTCCGCGAACGAAGCGTAGATGAAATCGTGGATGCCGCTGAAGCCGCAGTCAACGCGACGGGATTTGAAGAGCTGGCTTTTCTGTCGTTGTCATCGTCCGATTTCAGCTATGTAGTTGAATTGGTCAATAAGGTCAGCGAACGATTCAAAGGACGCAAGCTGACCATTTCGCTGCCGTCATTGCGAATCGAATCCGTTTCGGTTGATCTAATGGACAAATTGCGTGAGCATTATTCCGGCGGATTTACACTCGCGCCCGAAGCCGCCACTGAACGGATGCGGCGCATCATCAATAAGTTCATTCCGGATGAAGACATCATCAATACCACGCGCGAAATCTATCGCCGCGGCTGGACGACGATCAAACTTTACTTTATGATCGGCCATCCATCGGAAACGCTTGAAGATGTGCAAGCCATCGCCGATTTATGTAAACGTGTTATCAACGAAGGCCGCAAAGTCGCGGGATGGAAAGTCAAACTTCACGCAGGCGTTAGCACATTCGTACCAAAACCCCAGACTCCGTTCCAATGGGTTTCAGTGGATACGCGTGAAAACATTCTGGCAAAACAGGAATTGCTCCGACAAAATTTGAAAGACCGCAATATCAAATTAAGTTGGACTGATCCTGACGATACTTTGTTGGAAGCCTGGCTTTCGCGCGGCGACCGCCGCATGTCCGAAGTAATTTATACAGCGTGGAAGAACGGCGCGAAGTTCGACGCGTGGGGCGATCAAATGAAATACGATGTTTGGATGGCTGCGTTTGAAGAACATGGACTCGATCCGGCTTTCTATACGTATCGCCAGCGACGAACCGATGAAATCTTTCCGTGGGATCACATTAGCGCCGCGGTTCGCAAAAACTTTTTGTTCCAGGATTTCCGCCAATCGCTCGAAGGAAAAATCCGGGTGGATTGCCGCTTGAATTGTTTTGCGTGTGGCATCCTGCCGACCTTTGCAAATATCCGACGCGAGAATCCAGGCGAAGAATGGAAATGCCCGGAAGTGAAATCGCCAGTAACCAGAAAACCAGTAATCAGTAATCAGTTGTCAGTGGTTGGCGATTGATGCGAATCAGAATCACATTTTCCAAAACGGGGGCGTTGAAATATATCGGCAATCTCGACCTGCATACGATTTGGGAACGCGCTACGCGTCGCGCGGGGCTTCCGCTGGCGTACACGCAAGGATTTCATCCTCAGCCGAAAATCAATCTCGCCTCTCCCCTTCCGCTCGGAATTTCATCTCATTGTGAAGTTGTTGATTTGCGCCTCAACGAAGATATTGACCCGGCTAATTTGCCCGCGCGTCTGCAATCTGCCATGCCATCGGGCATTGGAATCGTAAAAGTGGAATCCGTTGATGAACGCGAGCCATCCTTGCAAACGCAAGTTATTTCAGCGGAGTATGAAGCCACTTTAACGGAAGCAAGCGACGGGTCCGCATTGAAGCGAAAGATGGATGAATTGTTGGAAAGCGAATCCATTCCACGCGAACGCCGCGGCAAACCATATGATCTGCGTCCGCTTATTGAAGAGCTTGAACTCGTCTCAGAGAATAAAATCCGAATGCGGCTTGCCGCGCGCGAGGGCGCAACGGGGCGACCCGATGAAGTTTTAGATGCGCTGGGGATTCCCATCGAAAAGGCGCAAGTGGAAAGATCCAACCTGATCTTCAAAAATTTGACAGCGGCGCACAGCTTGCTATAAGCCTTCACTCAAATTTGAGCGTAAGCATGGTAGAATTTTTCATCGGCCGTTGCCGAAAGGAGAGATTCATCTCTTCGTGGGGCGAACCACCATTGCTTACTTAAGATGAACCGTTTCGCGCGCAGTTTAGTAAGCAGAAAGAGGAAAGAACATGCCTGCCAAACACAATCGCCTTTTGCTCTGCTTGATATTAGTCTTTGTAATTCTTCTTCAAGCATGTCAAACAAAACCAACTTCTCCAGCATTGACGCTGACCGCTGCGCTAAAGGAATTGAGCGGGAAGGTTGATATCAAGCAGCCCGGCGCGAATAATTTCACTATGGCATCTGTGGGAATGACATTGCAACAAAATGGTTCGATCCAGACCGGCGACGATGGCCGCTCCCGGCTTGACCTTTCAACGGGGACCATTATCCGGGTTTCTCCATCCTCGACATTTATGCTCGTTTCAAACCAGCCAAGCAATGGAAGTTTATCTACTCAAATCAGTTTGACGCTTGGCCGTATTTTTGTCATCCTCAAAGGCGGAAGTTTGAATGTTGATACCCCGTCGGGAGTGGCTTCCGTGCGCGGCTCGTATTTGTCAGTCTATGTTGATCCGACCACGCTAAATGTCTACGTCACCTGCCTGGAAGGCGATTGCGGCGCGAGCAATGGAGCCGGAAGTGCCAACTTTGGAAGCGGGCAGCAAACGACTCTGTTCCATTGCGATGCAACCACAGGACAATGCACCGCCCCGATCATTGGTTCCATGACACCGGAAGATTATCAAAACTGGCTGAACGAAAATCCCGAAGTCCTGCCGTTGATTAACGATGCATACGCGACGTTGACCGCCCTGGCACCGCCGTCTACAGAATCGCCCGCTACCACTTCCACGCCTGTCCCACCCACGGCTACATCATCCAACGGCTCGACGAGTAACAGTTGTCTCAATATTACAAGCCCGAGCACGGGTTCGAATCTCGATCCGGTGGGTCCAGCCACTTTTTCATGGGATACAAAACAAGGAGCCAGTTCATATAAGCTCACCATCATTTATCCCAACGGAGCAAGTGTTTCATTTTATACGAGTGATACCAGCATCACGCGCTATACCGAGTCCATGCCGGAAGGCGGTTCCTATTCATGGAACGTGACGGCGTATGACAACACGGGCAACCCAATTTGCCAAACAAGCGAATCTTCATTCTCGAAGCTGCAATATGTAAAGCCAACGTTGAGGCCGCATCTGGTCCCGGCTACGCAGCCGCCAGCGACACAACCTCCGCTGGTATGTGATGCTCAAAACGGACAGGACCCGAGCTCGCCGTGTTATTGTCAACTCCAACAGAACTATTGTGCCCCTTGGTGCCCTTGCTAGAACACGTTCCGTAAAACAAAAACGACCATAGACAAAAAGAATTTCAGAGCGCTCTCGCCAAAAAATGAAACTGCTAACAATCACTTCTCGTCTCCGTTTTGTTTTGATCGCCATTACCGCGATTGTGTTATTAGCACTCCAGTTGGCATCGAGATTTCCAAATGTCAGCACGCCGCTTGGAAATTTGGAATTGGGTAGCCGGGACGCGATGATGCGCCTGCGCGGCGTCCGCCCAACATCGGGAGACATCGTAATCGTCGCTATTGATGACGCGTCCTTCCAGGGGACCAAATATGAATGGCCGTGGCCGCGCACGTATCTGGCTCAAATCGTGGATGAGATCAACAAAGGCGGAGCGAAAGTGGTCGGCGTTGATATCTTTTTAACGGAGGCTGGTAAGGATCCAGGCGGCGACGCGGCATTGGCTCAGGCATTGAGTCAATCACGGTCTTCTGTCTCAGATATGGAAGTGCTTCACCCACAGCCGGGCATGATTTCGCTGAACCTGCCAGTGCCGCCAATCCGCGGTTCGCTGAAAGCAATAGGTATCACCACGATTGTTCAGGATAGCGATGCCATCACGCGCAGCATACAAGCTTTTGATACCGACGGCAACCAGGTTTATTTCAACTGGGCTTTCCAGACCGCGGCACAATACCTTAACGTTGATCCGCCATCAATTTCCAATACCCACGACCTGACATTCAACGGCAAAACAGTGCCACTGCACAACGGCTCATTGCTGGTTAACTTCAATGGGCCAGCGGGAACATATCCAACCTATTCAGCGTATCAAGTCGCGCTGGGTGACGTGCTGACAGAAAATCCAAACGCGTTCAAAAACAAGATCGTTCTGATCGGCGCCACGACGATTACATTGCATGACGTTTATGCAACGCCTTTCTCATCGCAGCAGCCAACTGCCGGTGTCGAGCTTGTCGCCAATGCAATTGACACACTTATCACCGGTAATTATCTGACCGAGACACCGCCGTGGTTGGATTTGCTCATCATCCTTGCGATGGCTTTTGCGGCAGGTTTTATTTCGCGCATCCAACGGCCTTCATTGACCCTTGCCGTCATGGCAGGTGCAATGATTTTATATGCAATCATTACCTATCTGGCTTTTATCGCGAAGGGATTGTATATCCCAATTGTCGCGCCGCAAATCATGTTATTCATCGGCGTAACGTTGCCGACCCTTGGACAATCAGTCACGCAGGAACTGGAAAAACGCCGCGTCCGGAATCTGTTCAGTCGTTTCATTTCGCCTGAGATGGTGGATCAGCTGATTGCCACGCGTGACATTTATTCGCTTAACAAACGTGCGAATTTGAGCATTCTCTTTTCTGATATTCGCGGCTTCACCACGCTTTCCGAAAAAATGTCGCCGGAGGAAGTTGTATCTGTTCTGAATCCTTATCTCGAAGCAATGACAAAAGTCATCGAGAAGAATGACGGGACCGTTGACAAATATGAAGGCGACGCCATTGTCGCTTTCTTCGGTGAGCCGGTCGTCCATGACGATCATGCCCTGCGCGCAGTCCGCACAGCATTCGAGATGCGCTCCGCACTGGCGGATTTACATAAATCCTGGGAACAGCAGGGAACCCCTCGTCATATTGAAATTGGAATTGGGATCAATTCCGGCGAAGTCTTCGTTGGTCTGCTCGGCTCGGCCCAGCGCATCAATTACACGATCATCGGCGATAATGCCAACCTCGCTTCGCGTTTGCAGGATTTGACCAAGACCTATCAATGGCCGATCCTCATCAGCGAAAGCACGTACGAGCAGGTGAAGGATGAGTTCGAGACCGAATTCGCAGACTCGGTCATTGTCAAAGGCAGAAGCGAGCCGGTCAAAGTCTATAAGGTGCTTGGACTTCGGTCACAATAAGACATTCGATCCGCCGCATTGGGGATTACCGTTGAGCGTATCGCGATTAACGGACAGAACTCACTTGATTTTTAAGCGGTAATTCGTATACTTTCCTCGCAACTCGTTTTTCTTTGGAGCAAGAATGGCATTTCTAGTTTCCTTATTCTTTTCGTTCGTCCCGGTCTTTTTGATGGCCGCGTTCGTCTACTGGCTTGACCGCTACGAAAAAGAACCGCTGATCCTTTTGGGCGCAACATTCTTTTGGGGCGCGGTGGTCGCAGCGGGCGGCGCGTTCGTGATCAACACAGTTTTTGGGATCGGGATTTATGCCCTGACCGGCTCCGGCAATATTGCCGACCAAGCCACCGCGTCGCTGGTCGCCCCGTTTGTGGAGGAGGGGCTAAAAGGCTTCGCGGTGCTGATCATTTTTCTCTTCTTCCGAGACGAATTCGATTCCATCCTCGATGGAATCATTTACGCTGCCATCGCGGCGCTTGGCTTTGCCGCCACGGAAAACGTCTTATACATTTACGGGCACGGCTACGTCGAAGGAGGCTGGAATGGACTGTGGCAACTGGTCTTCATCCGTGACGTTGTGGTGGCGTGGCAGCATCCTTTCTTCACGGCCTTCACCGGAATCGGAATCGCCATTGCGCGCATGAACAAGAATATCCTCGTCAAGATCATCGCCATCCCGATGGGCTACGGCTTTGCGGTTTTTGCTCATGCATTCCACAACAGCTTTGGCGATCTGATCGGCGGCATGGGAGGCTTCATCATCGGCAGCCTGGCGGATTGGTCAGGCTGGTTCATGATGGCTGTTTTCATCATCATCGTGATTGCACGCGAACGCATGTTGCTGAAAAGACAACTGATGGCAGAAGTCGCGTCGGGTGTGATCTCACAGGCGCAATACCAACATTCGCTCTCCCCGTTGACCATGAGCACTGCGCTTTTCACAGGCGGTTTTACCGCTGTCCGCTTTTATCAAACGTGCGGCGAGTTGGCCCACAAGAAGGAACAACTGCAAAAGCTTGGTGATGAACGCGGCAATACAGCGATCATCCAATCCCTGCGAAACCAATTGTTGATGTTGTCACCGCGCGTCAGGGCATGAGAGGGCACAAAAATGAACAACATTCAAAATACAAGCACTTCGCTAAACCACGATCAACAGAATCCACTCAATATGCAGTCTCTCCTAAAACAAACTAGGGATCCGGTTGCCTTGGAAAAAGTGAGATCGGCAAAACACAATTACGGTTTGCTCTATGGAGCAATTGCAGGGCTGGCTTTTGCTGTCGCCGTGTGGGGCTTTGACGATTATTCCCTGAGCCAGGCGCATGCCCTTTTTCCCTGGTTGAAATTCATCGTCGGAGCCATTATCTGCATTTTAGTGGGCGCATTGGCCGGGAGACTCTCTGCTCAATTTGAAAAAGTATATGCGACGTTCTTAACCTGGTTGATACCCTTGGCTTTATTCGCATGGTTGAGCCTGGTAATTCCCTTCTCATTCGCGCCAAGTCTGACCACATGGCTAAGACCAGACCTTAAGGGTTTATTGAATTACGTATATTACCCCGACTTCCAATATCGCTTCGGACTCAGTTTGGCTCTGGCGTTGATTTTTGGTTCATTGGTCGGCCTCCTGCAGCCCATGTTAACTGAATCGGCAGTCTTCTCCAATTCATCGGGCGGGAAATTGATTTCCTTGGTTGTCTGCATCGTGCTGATGGGCCTTTCAGGAATTTGGATTGACAATTTCAATAATGAAACGACTGAAC
>JAJYOO010000106.1 GCA_021796155.1 Chloroflexota bacterium | reverse complement strand
TCTGCTGGTCGCCACAACGTTCCTCGCTTTGTGGGCGCTTGCCGTTCCCGGAACCGGAGTGGTGGAGATCGCCGCCTTCTTCTGCTTTGTGCTGGCAGGGTACTCCATTTACCACCTTTCTTTTAACTGGTGGGCGCTGGTTCTGATCGTGTTGAGCATCGTGCCTTTCCTGATCGCGATCCAGAAACAGGGACGCGGCGTCTGGCTGATCGTTTCGATCATCGGGATGATTATCGGCTCGGCGTTTTTCTTTCCAGCCGTGAAGGGCCAGCCATCGGTCAATCCGCTGCTGGCGATTGCGACGTCAGTTGTATACGCAGTATTTGTTTGGTTCTCGGTTCGCAAAGTGATACAAATTACGCGGACCAAGCCGGCGCAAGACCTCTCGACTTTGGTCGGGCAGCGCGGAGAAGCAAAGACATCCGTCGAGACAGAGGGTTCCGTTCAAGTGGCTGGAGAATTGTGGTCGGCCCGCAGTAAAACGCCCATCCCGATGGGAAGCGCAGTACGTGTCGTTGGACGCGAAGGCTTTATTCTCATTGTCGAGAAAGATAGTTCATCATAATTCCATCGTAAAGGAAGGAGTAATGCAATGACCGGAGCTAGTAGTGTTGTTCTTTGTATTTTTGGCGCCATCGTGGTTGTCGCGTTTGTGCTGCTGGTCAACGCGATCCGGATCGTGCCAGAATATCAGCGTTTGGTGGTCTTCCGCCTCGGACGCGTTTTGGAAAGGCCGAAAGGTCCGGGTCTCGTTTTGTTGATCCCGATCATAGACCGTCCTGTGAAGGTGGATTTGCGTGAGCAGATTCGCGAAGTCCCGCATCAAGTCTCGATCACAAAAGATAACGCGCCGATTTCGATTGACTTCTTGTGGTACTTCAAAGTCATCGAGCCGACTGCCAGCGTCGTCGCGGTCGGTAACTTTGAAATGTCCGCGGCGGGTATGGCGACGACCACGCTTCGTTCCGTGATCGGCGGCATTGCGTTGGATGATGTGCTTTCACAACGCGAAAACATCAACACGACTCTGCGAACGAAACTTGATGAAGTGACCGAGCGTTGGGGCGTCAAAGTGACCAACGTCGAAATCCGCGAGATCATTCCTCCAAAGGATGTCCAGGACGCGATGAATCGTCAGATGACGGCGGAACGTATCCGCCGCGCGGTCGTGACCGAGTCCACGGGTACACGCGAAGCTGCGATCAACGTGGCTGAAGGCGAGAAGCAGTCCGCCATTTTGAGAGCGGAAGGTCAGAAGCAGTCAAACATCCTGCAAGCCGAAGGTGAACGACAGGCCCAGTTACTGCGCGCACAAGGTTTTGCACAAGCCCTCGACGCGATCTTTGCTTCGGCCAAAGCTATTGACCAGAAGACGATGACCCTGCAATATTTCGATACGTTGAAGACACTTGGTCAGGGTGCTTCGACAAAATATATCTTCCCGATGGAATTCACAAGCATGATCGAGAATTTTGTCAAAGGCAAGGAATAAAATTGATTTTCGTAGAACGAGATATTATCTTGCTCTACGAAAGCCGTAGAAATAAAAGCAAGTGATACAATCAAAGCCTCTCGTCTCACGAGGGGCTTTTTTCATGGAAATCGTAGACGCTTCGCTGCTGGACCTCAATGCGCTCAATAAATGGGAACATGCCTGTTTTGAAAAAGATGCATGGCCGTTCTTCGATCTTATTGCAGTCCTGACATTCCCGGATGTTACCCGATTGAAAGCTGTGGAAGATGGCCGCATGGTTGGATTCGTCGCTGGCGATCCGCGCCCATCGGAAGGTTTCTCATGGATTGCTACAATTGGCGTGCTTCCCGAATTCCGACGGCGAGGGATCGCACGGGCCCTGCTGCACGCGTGTGAAACAAAACTCAAAACGCCGCGCGTCCGGCTTTCGGTACGCGCCTCCAATGACGGCGCGATCCGGCTTTATGAGCAGGAAGGTTATCGCCGCATTGACGTCTGGCAGGCTTATTACAACGACGGCGAAGCCGCCATCGTGATGGAAAAAGAACGAGGGATATAATCAGCACCATGTCTTCCGACACATTGCCGCCGCCTGTGCTTGTCCAAACCGCAGATGAATATGAAAGACTGATTCTCGATCTCAATAGACAGGCGCGCATTGCAGTGGATACCGAGTCGAACAGCCTGCACGCATATCGCGAGCGCGTGTGCTTGATTCAATTTTCCACGCCACAAACCGATTACATCCTCGATCCGTTTGCGTTCGACAGCCTCGACGCGCTTGCCCCAATTTTTGCCAGCCCGCGCATCGAGAAAATTTTCCACGCGTTGGAATACGATCTCATCTGTCTGCGGCGCGATTACGGATTTGAATTCTGTAATCTCTTCGATACGATGCAGGCCGGACGAATCCTTGGCCGCAAACTGGCCGGACTGGATCGTCTGCTCGAAGACAAGTTTGGAGTGAAAGTCAACAAGCGATTCCAGAAAGCCGATTGGGCAGTGCGTCCGCTCTCGCGTGACCTGTTGCTTTATGCGCGCCTCGATACGCATTACCTCATCCCGTTGCGTGATCTGCTAAAAGTTGAACTTGTCGAAAAGGAACTTTGGCCGCTTGCCCAGGAGGATTTTCGGATGGGCTGCGCGGCGAACGGATCCAAGCCCAAAGTCGAATCGCCGTATTGGACGCGGTTCAGTTCTCGCCGCGATTTGACCCTGCGCGACCTGACCATCCTGAACGAATTGACGGCTTTCCGCGAGCAAATGGCCGCGCAATTGGATCGTCCAACATTCAAAGTTTTGAGCGATGAGCGTTTGATGGTCATTGCCAAAGCGAAGCCATCGAGCATGGACGATCTAAAAGAAGTTGGACTCACATCGCGGCAAATGCAATATTGGGGCGAAGCGATTCTTTCGGCGGTGAAGCGTGGGATGAAAGGCCCGCTCGTGCAACGGATCCCGCCTCAACGTCCGGATGATGCGTACATAAAACGTCTCGATAAATTGAAGAAATGGCGCAAGAAAGCCGCAGAAGAAATGGATGTCGAATCAGATGTCGTCCTGCCGCGGTCGCTTCTGCTGGCACTGGCCGAACGCGGTCCTGAAGACTTGGCAAAGATCATGCAATGCTCACCGTGGCGATTGGCCCGGTTTGGTTCACAAATTTTGAAAGTGTTGGGAGGCTGAAATGCGGATTACTTTTGACGGCGCGGCGCAAACGGTTACCGGCTCGCAGCATTTATTGGAGATCAATGGCAAGACGATTTTGCTCGAATGCGGGCTGTTTCAGGGCCATCGCGAAGAAACATATTTCCGTAACCGCAATTTTCCCTTTGACGCGCGTAAAATCGACGCGGTAATCCTTTCGCACGCGCATATTGATCATAGCGGCAACCTGCCGCATCTAATCAAGAATGGTTATGAAGGGCCAATCTATGCCACGCACGCAACCGCGGACCTGGCCGACGTAATGCTCCGCGACTCCGGCCACATCCAGGAAGCGGACGCGGAATTCGTCAACAGAAAACAATCGCGCCGCGGCGATGGCCCCATTGAACCGCTTTATACGGAAGCCGATGCAGAACATGTGGCTGAACATTTCAAAGGGATGGATTATGACCAATCCTTTGAAGTGGCCCCCGGCGTGGTCGCCCGTTTTTGGGAAGCGGGACATATTCTCGGTTCGGCAGCGGTCTCATTGGACATCAATGAGCATGGACACAAATTCCGCTTTTGGTTTTCGGGCGATATTGGACGCTATGGGTTGCCGTTGTTGCGCGATCCGATCATGCCCGAAGGCGCGGATTATTTGCTGATGGAATCAACCTACGGCGACAAATCGCATGACGACCCGCGTTTGGCATTCGATGAATTCCGGCAAGTCGTTTCAGAGACAATCAACCGCGGTGGGAAAGTCATTGTCCCATCGTTTGCCATTGGCCGCACACAGGAATTGGTTTTCTATTTGAATGAGATGATGAGCGACGGCGTAAAGCCCGTGCCGGTCTATGTGGATAGTCCGTTGGCGGTTCACGCTTCGGATATTTTCCGCAAACATCCGGAATGCCTGGACGAAGAAACGAATGAATTCATCAAAAAGGAAAAACATCCCGCGCTGGACTTCAAACAGTTGACGTACACTCATTCTGTGGATGAGTCGAAGGCGCTGAACGAACGCAAAGACCCGATGATTATCATCTCCGCTTCGGGTATGGCGGAAGCAGGACGCATCCTTCATCATCTACGCAATAACATCGAGAATCCCAATAACACCATTTTGATCGTCGGTTGGACTGCGCCCGATACGTTGGGACGCCGTCTTGCGGACCGCGAAAAGCATGTCCGGATTTTTGGCGAGCCGTATGACGTCAAGGCGCGCGTTGAAACGATTGGCGGACTCTCCGGCCATGCTGGCCAGGATTTGCTGATCAAGTACGCCGCGACGGTCAAGAGTCAAGTCAAAAAGGTTTTCCTCGTCCACGGCGAAACGAAGCCTGCCACAACGTTGATGGGCAAACTCAAAGAGCAGGGCTTGCGCGAAATTTATTATCCTGAACTGCATTCGAGCGTGGAAATCTAGGATATAATTCGCCGCGCTGTTTGGAGAGGTGCCAGAGTGGTTGAATGGGACGGTCTCGAAAACCGTTGTGGGCCTCGTGTCTACCGAGGGTTCGAATCCCTCCCTCTCCGCTGAATAATTTGGGGCTATTGTGTTTCGTCTTACTTATAACTCTCGACAGGTGAAGGATAAGGTCCATTTAGGGGGCTTTCTATCCGCGAATAAGTCAATTGCATCATCGCAATTCATGAGACTCAATCAAAAGTGGCTCATTTCACTTTTCTGCATAGTCTCGTTCTTTGCTTTATATTTGTTCATCTTCCAACCTGGTTATCTATTAGATGACGATATTTCTATTATTTCGTTGGCTTCTGGCTATTTAGGAGGGAAGTCCGTTCCATTCCTGGTTTTCAGCAATGTAATCCTGGGATTTTTGTTGAATCTGCTGTACCGCTTGCCTACCAACATAAACTGGGAATTCTGGCTGTTTGTTGCTGTCAATGTTGTTTCAGTTTGGTGCTTAGTTTATCTCATTCTATCTTTGCCGCTGACAGTTAAATGGAAAGCCATGGTTGTATTGATTGTTCTGCGAGTAGATGGTTTTCTGCTCCTCAGCATTACATATACAATGATTGCGGCCTTTGCTGCAATTGCGGGTTTTTGCTCGATGCTCTACGCTGCGTATTTGAAATTTGCTGCCCAAAGATGGTTGTATCTTTTGGGGGGTACCTTGATCTTTGTGTCCAGTCTGATTCGGATAGAGACCGTTCCACTTGTTTTACTTTCAATTATTTTGCCCCTTGTGTTTATGCGTCGTTTGTTTAGGTTGAAGAGTCTGATTATTTCATCTGCCATTCTTGGATTTACCGTGTTTGGAGGATATTTATTCAACAGGATTTATGTTCAATCGTCATCGGAGTGGGATTCTTTTTATGCCTATAATTATGCGAGAACCCTGATTCATGATACTCCTCGAATTCATCAGGCAAGCATTCTAAGTGCGGGCAAACAAATTGGCTGGAACGAGATTGATTATGAAATGTTCTCAAATTGGTTCATTTCAGATGAAAAGACTTTTTCACAGACCAATCTTCAGTATCTCATAAATCACGTTCCGGGAACCGAAAGTGATCTTGGCAGTACTTTACTGTCCCATTTCTATTTTTATCTCAATCCAGGCAGCACAGCCGCTGTATCTTATGGCTACGTGTTTCTAATTGTTATTAGCTTGTTGATTGTGTCTATCCATCCGCTGCTGCGTCACATTACTGCCCCCTTATTATTACTGCTCTTCAGTGTTTGGGTCTTGGCTACACTCCTAATATGGACGCGAAAACTCCCGCCGCAGGTCTGGTATTCTTTTCTTGACACGGTGTTTGTGTTCGGCTTCTTCACGGTCGTCTGGTCGAAGTTGAGTAGCGGTCCGTTTTCCTTACCACAGCGAATCGGAAATTTTCTAAAGCGGTTCGAAGCGCTGGCGGTTCCAAGTTTCCTCGTTGTGACCCTTCTTTTGACAATTGCACAGGCTGCCAGTGTTTCGCGGACAAATGAAGAGGAGCAGTCGGTTTATAGGAAAATTACGTCAAGTCTTAGCGAGTTGCAGACCCAAGGCAAACTTCAGCAGAATGCCCTTATCGTTATTCCAGCAAACGGCATTCCATTGGAATGGTCAGATCCAATGATACTGGACTTTCCAAGTATTCAGGTGCTTGAGATGGGCTGGTTGGCGTTTTCTCCGCCGTATGATGCTGCGCTCCAACAATACGATGCGTATCCGTTGCTGACCGCCTTATATTCGAAAGACAATGTCTACTTTATGACTCGCCAATCTTTGATAAGCGACGTGTTGCAATTCATTGGAAATCATACTGGCGTAGTGGTGAGGGCAGATCCGGTATATGCTGTCGATTACCCTGGCCTTGGCACTGGCATTTATACGAATATGGTGTTGTATAAGATTAGCCGTGTAAAGTGACGACCTGCCCTGAGGTAGTTTTGGCAACATAGCGATCTTATAAATTCTCTCTGCTAAATCGTTCAGTCAAGAATTCTCAACTCCAAAGAGCGAGAGCAACAATTTCTTTCGTGTCCGGTTCCTCGTAACTTCGGATTCAGTTACTCAATTACCACTTTGTATCTTCTGTAGTGCTGACGCCTGCGTGTTTGCCGATGCGTTTATACATCGTCACGTTCGTAAACGGTTCGCCCAATAATCCATCGTGAATGGCCCACGAGCGCAGGCGGATGCTGTTGATTGCTTCGCGCGGTCGAAATGTCGAGCCATCGAGTTGCTTCACTAAATCGCCGCCCGGTAAAAATCCAGCGTGGATGCGTTCCATCAATTTGCGTCCCTGCTGGTATGCAAATCCATAACGCTCGAAGATGATCGCGTTGTGATAATACAACGGCTCGGTAAAAAAGATGTCGTGTCCGAGCCCTTCGACGAAGTTCTCGAACGCAATCACGGCTGGACCCAATAAACGTAATCCGTGTCGAACCTGACCGGGGGTGAGTCCCACTTCGAGAGCCGCTTTCTCGGCTTCGAGATTCCGCATCAGCGTGCCGAATTTCGTGGCGCGGCCATCCGGCATTTTGTCCACATCGAAGCGGGGCGAATCGGGATCGTTCAAAATATATAAAAGGATATGCACCTGACCGTTCATTGTGTCGGTCATGTGACCGTATAAGAGTGGATCGGGAAAATCGGCTTGATGAAAAAGTGATAACTCAACGGATGGATTTCCCGGCGCCCATTTGGCTTTGATCAGTGAACGGCCCCGCGAATCGACGAACGTGCGCGGAATGTTGAAGCGCTCCAATAGCTCGCGCGGAATCAAATCAGAATAGATTTTGCGTTTTTCCTCTTCAGGTAGAAGATTGATGCCGCCGATGGTATAGGGTTGATTCA
>JAJYOO010000105.1 GCA_021796155.1 Chloroflexota bacterium | reverse complement strand
CAACGCCCGAAACACCATTGACCAGGTTCTTCCAGGTTTCTTCTACATTCAATCCGAGCGGGTTGACGGTCCCCATGCCGGTGATCACAATCCGTTCCATATCTGCTCCTCAATTTTAGATGCGAACTTTATAACCAGAACCTGTCAAAACGGCGACAACCGGGTTTGGCAATTCTGGCAGTGTTTCCTCCATTGCCCGCCAGACTAATGCGGACGTTGGCTCTACATAAAACCCCAGACGTGATAATGCGTCACGCCCGGATAAGATAAACGCTTCATCCACCGACGTAAAGCGGCCCCCGCTTTCGCGCACCATCTCCACGACAGCTTTTGCGCGGAGTGGTGTCCGGACGCGGACTCCTTCAGCAAGTGTCGCGCCTTCTGTAACAAAATTCAAGCCGGTAATGCCCATCGAAAATAACGCCGTCAATGGCGCGCACGCCGAGGCCTGCACTCCAACAACGATCGGCATTTTATCAATTTTTCCGGCATTCAACAAAGCTTTAAACCCGCGGCCCATGCCAAGCAATAATCCGCCCTGGCCCGCGGGCACGATGATAGCGCCGGGTGCGCGTCCAAGCTGCGCAACAATTTCATACGCGCAGGTTGCATAACCCGGCAGATTGAATGGCAGATACGCGTGGCTGGCATAAACCATTCCAGCTTGCGCGGCTTTGCGGACAGCCTCCGCCGCGTTCGAGCGCGGCCCGGGAACAGGGATCACTTCCGCACCATACATTTCGATTTGTTGTCGTTTTGGCCCGGACGCAGATTCGGGAACATAAACATGCGCTTTGATTCCTGCGCGCGCGGCATACGCCGCAAACGACGCGCCCGCGTTGCCAGAAGAATCTTCAACGACTTCAGTTACGCCGCGTGAAAAAAGAAAAGACATAAGAGTTGTCGAGCCGCGGTCTTTGAAGGAACCGCTTGGATTGGCATATTCACATTTGAAATAAACTTCGCGTCCGAAAGCTTCAGCGGGAATTAAAGGAGTATTGCCTTCGCCTAATGAAACGGGAGTTGCTTTGAACCCAAATGAAGTTGCATAACGCCAAATGCCAGGTTGAGTCGAATCAACTTCTCCGAACGTCAACGGTTCGATGTCATCATAAAGCCCGCCACATTTTGGACACTGATAGGGCGCCCCGACTTCCGGATAAGGCCGTCCGCAATTAAGGCAAATGACTTTCATCATTCACCTGGCTTCGGAATGTATTCGCCCTCGACCCAAAATTCCTCATTCGGGCCGACTTCCTTTTTCCAAATCGGGACAATTTCTTTCAAGCGGTCAATGCCATAACGCGCCGCGTCGAAGACGCCGGTATCGCGATGAGCGGCAGTGCATGCAATCAGAACTGTCGGCGTTTGCGGATACAGCTTGCCAACGCGCTGGACAATTGCGATGCCTTCTACCGTCGGCCATTTCTCGCGAATCTCTTCCGCGACTTGCTTCATCTTCGCCTCGGCCATCGGGACGTAAGCCTCGTATTCGAGAAAAGCGGTTTGATGTGCGTCACCGCGAAGAGTTTCGCCGCGCACCATGCCGGTAAAAATTGCCGCCGCGCCCGTGGACGGTAATGTGATTTGTGCGAGCAGATCGTTCAAATCAATTTCAGATTCTGTGATCGAAAAGATGGTTGGGAAATCCATAACATCTCCGTAGGGGCACAGCTAGCGAAGCGCACGCTGTTCCGCTACAAAAAATTCATCCACCAGATACCGGCGGAAACATCGCGACCTCTGCATTTTGCGGGACGACAGCTTCGTCAAATGCATATTCGCGATTGATGGAAATCAAAACCGTTTCCATGGCCTGTTTCAGATTGGGATAATCACGCCCGATCTGGTCTTTCAAGCCCTGCACAGTAGTGCTATCGGGAACTTCGATTTCCAATGATTTTGTCCCAGCGCGATCACGTAACGTGGCAAATAATAATACTTTTATATGATTCATCATGCCTCAATTGTCGGGGCGGACCTGCATGTCCGCCGCGACGAAATCTATTCATTCACAATATCGCCAGATTTGCCGCCATGTTTTTCAACTAATCGAATGTTTTGAATGTGCATGGTTTTCTCGGCGGCTTTGGCCATGTCATACACCGTCAGTGCTGCCACAGAAACAGCGGTCAGCGCTTCCATCTCAACGCCGGTTTTACCAAAACTTTTCGCGGTGGCAGTGATCGTCACGCCCGGCAGGGATTTATCGAGGGAGAGGTCTACATCAATCTTCGTGAGCGGAATCGGATGACATAACGGGATCAATTCCGATGTTCGTTTTGATGCGGTGATACCCGCGATCTGTGCGACGGTCAACACATCGCCTTTCTTGACTTGTCCATCGCGGATCAAATCAAACGTCGTCTTCTTCATGAGGACTTCGCCTTTTGCAATTGCGATGCGTTCAGTATCAAGTTTATTACCGACGTCCACCATGTGAGCGCGGCCGCTTTCATCAAGATGAGTTAATTTGGTTGGCATGAACAAATTATAACCGCGCCATTGACGATGATATAATTCGCCCGCTGTGGAAAATCTGCTCGGACGCCAAACCAATTACACTGTTCACACGCCTGTTTATGAAGGGCCGCTCGATCTGTTGCTTGATCTCATCGAGCGCACTGAACTGGATATTACAACGGTGTCGCTGGCGATGGTCACCGATCAATATCTCGCATATATTCACAGCCTAGAGCAACTTCGCGCCGACGAAATCTCGGCGTTCCTTGTGATCGCTGCAAAGTTGTTACAAATAAAATCTGAAGCGTTGTTGCCGCGTCCGCCCGCGCGCGAGCCGGGCGAGGAAGATGTCGGCCAATCGCTGGTGGATCAACTCAAGCTTTATAAACGATTCAAGGAAATTGGCGGATGGTTGGACGCGCGTCAACAAGCCAATCTGCGGACATACCTGCGCGTCGCTCCGCCGCCGAAAGTGGAAGCCAAGCTCGATTTATCGGGTCTTACGCTGGAAGCTTTGGTCGCCGCGGCGGAATCGGCGTTTGCCAAAGGCGCGGAGAAGCAATCACTTGGAACCGTCATCGCCGCGCCGAAAATTACCATCCGCGAGAAAATTGATCTGATCTCGAAAACGCTAAAACAACTTCAGCGCGCCTCCTTTCGCACGCTGGTTGGAGATAAAGCGACTCGGCTCGAAATCGTTGTGACATTTTTGGCTCTGCTCGAGCTGGTCAAACGTTATCGCGTCCAAGCGCGTCAGGAAGGACTCTTCAGCGATATCGAGATTGATCGTCTCGAAGAGTGGGGCGATGATGAGGACTTGGAATTGGAGTTCGAATAGGATTTTTTCAAACATGCTTCGGCCAAGCATGTTATTCTCACGGGGAAATTATTCAAGTGACAATTCTTTTGAGGAGAATGCTTACAGATAAAACAATAATGATTTGTTCGAGGCAGCCATGTACGAAACCGAACCTCAAGACCCAAAAACTTATACGAACAATTTTGACAAAACCTATTCCCGTTTTGCTGGAATTTATGACTTCTCTGGAAAGCACACTTCGCTTTTAAATAAGTGGCTTGGACCCGTTATTCCCTATATTCGCGGGCCGCGAGTCCTTGAAATCTCATTTGGACCAGGCTGGCTTATCACCCGATATGCAAACCGTTTTGAAACCTATGGTATTGATTTCAATGAAAAAATGATTCAGATCACATCTCGGAATCTCAAAGCAGTTGGAGCCACCGCTCCACTTCAAAGGGCGAATGTTGAAGCGCTGCCCTATCGAAATGAAACTTTTGATACAGTAGTCAACACGATGGCTTTCGGAGGTTATCCCAGAGCGGATAAAGCCATGAGCGAGATTCGGCGCGTGCTCAAACCTGATGCTCGTCTCATTCTCATGGATATTGGTCTTCCTGAAGATAATAACTGGGCAGGCCGAGCCTTAACACGCTTGATTGCGGCGACCGGTGATGTTATAAGAGAAATGGCTCCAATCTTTGAGCGTCATAGATTTACTTTCCATCATGAGGTTGTTGGAGGATTTGGCTCTCTTCATCTTTACGTTGCTCAGAAGCAATAAGCTCAATGGAAACTTCAAATAAATCATCAAAGTCAGCTATCACTCAAAAGCCACGTGGATTGTTGCGTTGGGGCTTACGTTTTCCCATCTGGCTTTATCGCCTTCGTTTGGGCTGGTTATTAGGAAATCGTTTCCTGCTCCTGAATCATATTGGCCGTAAAAGCGGACAGGTTCGTCAAAATGTAGTCGAGGTTGTTAAATACAATAAGCAGTCGGACAGCTTTTTTGTTGTCTCTGGCTGGGGAAACAAATCTGACTGGTATCAGAACATCCATAAGAATCCTGGCGTGGTTATAAACGTTGGTGGACGAAAATTAGAAGTTCGGGCTGAAGATATTCCGCTTTCTGAATCTGGTGATATTCTCGGAGAATACACTCGAAAATATCCAATGGCTTTCAAAGAGCTGACGCGAGTGTTTCTCCACGAGCAAATGCAACCGGGCAAGGAGTCGGCTCAACGATTAGCCAAAATGATGCCGATGGTAGTTTTTCGACCCAGGAAATGAAACGTCTTTTAATGTTGCTCCGGGTGGATTGTAGCCAAATGAATTTGATGAAGAACTGAGGGCGTGCTGTCCGCAAGAAATCCTTCACCACCCTGCGAGTCTCGTCTATAACAAAGCTGCGGCTGGTTTCCTTTGGGGGATCGCGTCGCTCGCTCACAAGATATGACAATTTCCGGCAAATAGTAAAACGAGAGACAGGTAATTACGAGGTAAAATCCCGATAGAAAGAATTCTTTTGCACTTATATTTTTTAGGAACAGGAATGAAAAAAAGCTATCACTTCATCGTTGGAATTATAACTGACACAATGTCAGCCATCAGAACATCGCAAACCCTGCTTTTGATAACACTGGCTGTATTGGTGGGACTAGGGAGCGGAGTTGGTGTTTGGTTGTTCAAGATAACCTACAACTTTTTCCAATCGTTTATGTTCAACACAGCCGGTGGATGGATGTCGCCGGTTGGCAAGTGGACTATTATTATTATCCCGGTCATCGGCGGCCTAATTGTTGGATTGTTTAATCGTTTCTTTGTCGGTGAAGAGAAGGTGCATGGCACGGCGGCGGTCATACAGTCCGTAGCATTGTCCGGAGGAAGGCTACGGTATAAACAAGCGCCGGTTAATGCCCTGGCCTCTGCTCTTTCTCTAGGTGCTGGCGCGTCTGTCGGACCTGAAGATCCGGCAGTGCAAATCGGGGCCAATATCGCCTCGATGCTGGGTCAATGGCTGCACCTGACCGATGACAGAGTTAAAACTCTTGTTGCTGCGGGCGCGGGAGCTGCGATTGCCGCGGCGTTCAATGCGCCCATCGCCGGTGTCTTCTTTGCCCTTGAACTGGTATTGGGAGAAATTGGCGGAAACGCGCTGTGGTTGATTTTGGTGTCAGCCGTCATTTCATCGGTCTTTACGCAAGCGGTCTCAGGCAGCGCACCCGCATTCCAGGTTCCGGCTTACGAATTTCATTCGGCTTGGGAATTGCCCTTATATCTTTTACTTGGATTGGTCGCCGGGCCAGTTTCCGCCATGTATGCAAACCTGCTTTATAAAATGCAGGATATTTATGGCTCGTGGCATATACCGGATTGGATCAAGCCAGCCACCGCTGGTTTGGTTTTGGGGATTGCATCGCTGGTCGTGCCGCAGGTTTTGGGAACAGGCTATGGCTCGATTCAAGTGATCTTGAATCAAAACAATTTCACGCTCGGATTTTTGTTTTTGCTGGCGATTGCAAAATTAGTTTTAACTCCGGTTAGCATCGGCAGCGGATTTAAAGGCGGCGTCTTCGCACCGTCATTGTTTACCGGCGCAGCATTGGGCGGAGCGTTTGGAGTTGCCGCGGCATATCTTTTTCCGGGACTCGGAATCGATCCACGCGCGTTCGCGTTGGTCGGCATGGCAGCAGTTCTGGCTGGAGCCGTCCGCGCACCGCTGACGGCTGTCATCCTGCTTTTTGAGTTAACGAATGACTATCGCATCATCCTGCCGTTGATGTTTTCCGTCGCGGTGAGTTTGTTGATCTCGCAGCGCATTCAACGCGACTCTGTGTACGGAATTGGATTGGCGCGCCACGGTATCCGCCTCGACCGCGGCCGTGACGTAGACGTGCTCGATAGTATTACTGTCGGCGAGGTGATGCGGGAGGACACAACCGCGATCCGCGAATCTGATTCTCTGGAGGATGCAGCCAACCTTCTGGAAAAGAAGCGGCATCATGGATTGCCTGTTATGGACGCGCGCGGAAAGCTGGTCGGCGTTCTTTCGCTACAGGATATTGACCGCGTTGAAGATAAACAGACAAAGGTTGCCGAGGTTTACACACGCGACATTCTGACTGCATTTCCCGATGAAACTCTTTCCTCTGCATTACGGCTTATGAGCGAACACGACATTGGACGCCTGCCAGTGGTCCCGCATGAAGACAAACGTAAGCTGCTTGGTGTCCTGCGCCGTGCGGATGTTATACATGCTTACAACCTTGCTCTGGCGCGGCGCACAGCGCAGCGGCATCATGAGGGGAGCGTTCGTCTGGAGGCCATTACACCGGATCGTGTGGATGTGACCGATGTGGTGGTCAATGCCGAGTCGCCAATTATTGGAAAGAAAATGAAGGAGATTTCTTTTCCGCAGGATTCCGTTATCGCTTCCATCCGGCGTGGACCGAAAGTTATCATTCCGCGCGGCGATACCGTCATCCGCGCAGGTGATATTCTTGTAATTGTTGCTCAAGGTAAAGCGCGCGAAGAAGCGATCAAACTTTGCCGCCCGAATGTCATTTAAGTCATTTCTGAAACGATAGAAAAAATTCTGTTTGCAGATTACATGGATCGAATATGCGTCCGTGTAATCTGCGCCATTTATGGAAGATTGCGATGAGCCTGTTGGCCTGCCATCTTGAGCCGTAGGAATCGCGAGACGATGAATAACATGATTGCCGCACCACCACCATCGAAGAGTAAAACATCCACAGGCGATGGATGTCGCCCGGGAACAAACGATTGGTGAAATTCGTCCGTTGCGGCGTAAAGCACAGCCATCAGCCAGGCCAGCCATGGACGATCTCGCTTGAAGTCCAAGCCGTACCAATATGTCATCGCCAGCAGTCCATAACCCAGCATGTGTCCGCCCTTCTTGACAATCGAGTCGAACGAAGCAAAATTCGGCAGGTCGTTTCCCGGCGTGGAAGAGAATGCAAAAATCGTTGCCATGACCAATAAAGAAAATCCCCAGCGGCGAATGAATTCTTTGACATTTGACATGTTCAAATTGTACTCGAAGCCTGAATGTTGTTGTGATAACATCAAAATTTAAAGGAGATCAGAATGTCACGTTTACAAAGTCTTCGAAGAGGAAAACATATTTTGATATCCGCTTTAGCCGTTCTTTTCAAATTCA
>JAJYOO010000104.1 GCA_021796155.1 Chloroflexota bacterium | reverse complement strand
ATCTAGTCATAAAGTTTGACGGGCGACAGCGTCAGGCTTGTTGTTCCATCGGTAGCGGTATCATACGCGGACTGATATTTGATTCCGCTGTAACTGACCTCCGCCATGAAGATACGATTGGTTGGCATGGCAACGTTATCGAATCGGAATGTACCATCGGGCGCGGAAGTTCCATTCAGTGTCAAAACTTCCTGCGGAGTGGCTGTGCCCGTTGCATCTTGTCCATGGTCATAGCCATGCAAAATGACATTCAAATTGGCCGGGACGCTTCCACCGCTTGCCATTTGGATCGTTCCGCTGACAGTTCCAGCACCAGCGACGGTTGTGGCCGCGGGCGTTCCCTGCGCGGACGTTGTGGCGGCTGGTGTTCCCGGAGTTTCATTCGCGGCTGACGGCGTTTCCGATGCCGCTGCGGATGCTTCCTGAGTTCCACTTGCAGGCGCGGGCGTCGCTGTCGAAACGGGAGCTGCCACCTCGGTCGCAGTGGGCTGCGCCGCGACGACAACTGTCAAAGTTCGGATGTACGCGGCAACGTCATAAGCTTGAGTGTCCGTAAAGTTTTTTCCAAACGCAGGAATATCACTGTTGCCATTCTTGATAATTCCAACGATGTCAGCCTCGGAGAGCGTTGACATTTTTTGCAGGTCGCCGAATTTGCTGGCGCAATCCGCACAGTTCGCGTCGAAGAGCGATTTGCCTTGCGCGATTTGATCGGGAGTTGTATGCAGCGTCATGACATAAGCCACAACATCCCAGCGTTCCTGGTCGCTCAACGCGCCGATGAAGGGCGGCATGAAACGGTCGAGGTTGCCTTCCGAAACGATTTTGTACCATTGAGCAGGCGATGCCGATTGGGCCACATCTGCCAGGCCAATGCCCGGGACTGTGACCGGCAACTGCATACTTTGCGGGCCATCGCCCAAGCCTTTATCGCCGTGACACGCCGCACAGTATTGTGTGTAGATCAACGCGCCGTTTTGCGGATTGGGCGCGGTAGACGGATATAACGCGCCGAGCGTGGGCATGGGCGTGGGCGAAACATAATTGGGCGGCGGAGTGATATCTTCCGATAACGAAAAATTGCAGGCGGCCAGCGCCATTGCGAGGAGAAGAAGAAGGATGGGGAGCCGTAATTTCATGTGATTCCTTTGAAGGTCGAAACGCAAGAGCAAATGCAATTGCGTTTTACGTTTTGTTTATTTCAGCGCCTTTCCGCAGCTTGGACAAAAGTGATCGGAGACCATGACTGGCTTGCCACAGCGCGGACAGAATCCCGCGGACTTGGTTTTGTGTTCCTTGCGGCGCGCGGCCAAAAGCGATTCGATATCGTCATCTGAAACCTGTACGGCTTGTGCTTTTGCCGCATCTGCTCGACGCGCGGCTACCGCTTTTTCCAAACGATCCTCAGCGTCATGGCCTCCGCTTTTGGCTGGTGTCAGCGCGTCCAATTTCTTTAAGACCTCCGCGCCTTTTTGTAAAAGGTCCGTGCGTTGGGTTGGATAATCTTCTTCGGGGATCTTGCCGAGCCTGAAATCGAAATCCAGTTCCTGCAAGGCATTGATCACACGGTCGCGTTCGGCCATCAGCGAGGAAGCTTCCTGCGTGCTGGCAGATGTGCGGCGAGCGCGGTTGTCAAACAGCGGCGCGGCGAGATACAGTCCTACGCCAAGCAACAGAGCGATGAGCAAGAGAATTGCACCGATATCCATTTCATTCCCTCTATTGCTGCTGCTTCAAAAGCGGATCAATGATGGCTTTGATCTCATCCACCGATGAGAATGGGCCAATCTGCGCGTATTTGAGCACGCCGTTCTGGTCAATGAAATATGTTTCAGGAACGCCCTTGATGCGGAACAATTGCGAAACCTTCGTGCCCAGGTCCGGGCCATTGGCAAACGTGATTCCAAATTTTTGAAGATAAGCGCGCGCTTCGGGTTCGGTGTCTACGTAATCCGCACCGACGAACACAACCTTGCCACTATCCTTGTAGTATTGCCAGGCCTGTTCAAGATCCGCGGCTTCCTGTTCGCATGGCTTGCACCACGATGCCCAGAAATTGACCATCACCACTTTGCCGCGATACGCGGACAAGTTGAATTGATTCTGACCGTTGAGTTCGTAGCCGCTGAACAATGGCATCGTGAAATTCTGGATGCTCGCACCGGGCTGAACCTGTCCCTGTTGCGAACGATTAAGCTCAAAGGCAACGAGCACAAGCAATCCAACCAACAAAGCCCAGATGACGATCTGGGCCCAAAGCGGAACTCCCCGGCGTGGCGCTACTTTTGCAGTTTCGTTCATAAAATTCTCCTGTGAAGCGGATGGCGAGTCCCCCGCTTCG
The DNA here is from genome assembly GCA_021796155.1 of Chloroflexota bacterium. The sequence goes on along the minus strand of JAJYOO010000104.1, from coordinate 5,256 downwards.
CCGCGATGACAGGCGCTTTGCGTGATTCGCGAAGTCATCACCTTCCGATTTTCATTTTCTCTTTTTTAATTCTTCTTCCAAGCGCGCTACGTATTCATCCTTTGGCGCTTCTTCTCCCGACCCGATAGCGGCTGAGGCAGCCGATGGCCTTGTCCACGCTCGAAGTGCGCGGAACAAAATGAATGCGCCCGCCAAAATAATGATCGGCGGAATAACGTAAACGAGCCAGTTGATTCCAGCTGCAGGCGGTTCATCCAAAACGCGCACGCCGTACTGCTGGACGAAATATTGTTTGATCTGCGCTTCTGTCCAGCCTTCTGAAAGCTGTTGACGAATCAGATCGCGCCACTGACGGCAAGCCTCGGTGGGACAAACATCCAGCGGCGTATTTTCGCAAACGGGACAATACAATTGATGCGCGATCCGGTTGACCTCATCATCTGTCGGCGTGGGATTTTGAGCGTGGCCCGCGACCACCCAAAGTCCCGCGAGAACGATTCCAAAAGCCAAAGCGTAAAGCACAAAACGCAAATTTCGATTCATCAAAAAAATCTTTCTTCTGTGTTTTAGTCTGCCGCGCTGGGTTGTTCCACATGTCGAGCACGCGAGCGCGCTGAAGCGTATTCCGGATCACGGTCGGGCCAGGCGGCAATAATGATACCAACAAAAAATACAAGCGCGCCAATCCATAGCCAGTTGATCAAAGGATTGACAAAAACTTTGAACGTCGCGCCGTTTGCAGCGGCAGGCTGCCAATCCACCAAAATAACATACAGATCATCCTGCAAGGTCGGGCGTTCTCCGGGGATCGTCATGTTTTGCTGTGCGCTGGGATAATAGTCAATGCGCGGATCAAGCTGGCCCAGATAGTTGCCGTTCTTATCGTAAACATTGACCACTGCGCGCGTTACCTGGCGGCTATCTGCTGCGGTAAATTGGGCGATTGATTCATATTTGATTGAATAGTTGCCCAATGTCAACGAATTATTCAGCGCCAGAGTGCCTTGTGTCTGGATCTGAAACGCATTGATTCCCAGAATGCCAATCGCCATCAGCATCATGCTGATGTGGATGACGTATCCACCATAGCGACGGCGGTCACGTCCAAACAGATTCCATAATGCGACGACAACATTTTCTTTTGTGGCTTTGGACCGCGCCCAGGCTGCGCGCCAAAATTCATACAGCGTGACCAACAAGACAAGGGCGATCAGATAGAAGCCAACCAGGGCAAGAATATTTTTTGTGTAGGTGAAGAACAAGATGATTGTGATCACCAGCGCCGCGACTGCCGACTTCCAAAGCACGCGTCCAATTGTTATAACCGTCGAGCGTTTCCATGTGGACAGTGGGGCGATTCCCATCAAAAATATCAGAGCCGCAAATAGCGGCGCAGTAGCACGATCATAGAAAGGAGGACCGACCGTCACGGTTTGCCCGGTGAAGAGTTGCGAAATGATCGGGAAGACCACGCCCCAGAAACAAATGACGAGAACGCTCATGAATAACAGGTTGTTGAGCAGGAAGAGCGCCTCGCGCGAGAGCAGGGACTTCATCTCGGTCTCACCGCGCAGGTCAGGCCAGCGATAGATCAAAAGCGCAATGGATGTGATGAAAGTAAAACCGATAAAGATGAAGAACGCCGGTCCGATCGAGCTTTGCGCAAAAGCATGGACCGAGGAGAGAACGCCGGTACGAGTCAGGAACGTGCCAAAGATAACCAGCGAATAGGTCAGGATGATCAGGATCATGTTCCATTGCTTAAGCAAACCCTGCTTTTCCTGAATCATGACGGAGTGAAGAAAAGCTGTGCCTGTGAGCCACGGCATCAACGCCGCGATTTCCACGGGATCCCAACCCCAGAAGCCGCCCCAACCTAAAACGTCATATGCCCAACGACCGCCCAGCACGAGGCCGAAAGAAAGGAAAAGCCAGGCGACGAGCGTCCACCGACGCGTGATGCGAATCCAGCGGTCGTCCGTGCGGCCGGTGATCAGTGCAGCAATTGCAAATGCGTATGGGATGACAAAGGAAACAAAGCCCAGATACAGCATTGGCGGATGAATGATCATGCCGGGATGCCGGAGCAAGGGATTAAGGCCGTTCCCATCGGATGGGAGGAAAGCAACCGCGCTCGCAGATGGAGCAAACATGCTGGTCACGATTTGTCCGCCAGAAGTTTGCCAGTAGCGCGTAAATGGATTCTCGTAGAAGACAACGAGGCTGAGGAAAAATGCTGTCGTAAGAGCTGTGACGACAATTACCCACGGCAGGAATTCGCGATCGCGTTCCCATTTGCGGAGGGTGACCAGTGTCGCGAATGCGGACATCAGCCATGACCAGAAGACCAGCGATCCAGCTTGTCCGCCCCACCAGGCCGTGATTTTCAAGTAAGTCGGCATTTCGCGGCTGGTAACTTCATAAACGAAAGAGACTTCGAAGTGATTCGTGATCAGCAAATAGATTAATGTGCCCGCGGCAAGGCTAATCAGCGGCCACAACAGCAACATGGCGCGCCGCGCTGATTCAACAACGGCGGGGGACTTTGTCCGCTCGCCGTAAATTGCCGCGCCAACACTATACAAAGCAACAATAAAAGCTACAACAATGATCCCATATCCAATTTCAGCTAACATGCAAGCTCCTTAGAAAACAAGACCTGACAAGCCGTGTGCCTCGTCAGGTCTTATGTGAAGATTAACTGCCAGTTTGATTCGGTACTGCGTTCTGGTATTTGGTCGGGCACTTGAGCAAAAGCTCGTCAGCATGGAAAACACCATCCGCACCGAGTTGGCCTGTCATGATGGCCTGCGCTTCATTCTTAAGCAAGTCCGGCTTGGGACCGGTGTAAGTCACTTTGATGCGCGACCGGTTCGGGTCAATGACCGCGGCGTGAAGGACAGCAGCCAATCCGCCCTGTGCGTCAATCACGTTATTGTCGCCGGGAACGTTCGCAACATCAAATGTCAGCGTCAACGTTTTCGGGTCATATTGGATTGTGTCACCAACAACCGCTCCTGAGATTCTTAAACTCTTGCCAACGACACTTTGTCCTTGTGCTTTTAACTCATCAATTGTCATGAAATATTCGGCGCTGGCTTGTGTGGACGAAACGATCAGGTAAACAACCGCCGCCAGGATCAGCACTCCGCCGATTATGAATTTCGTGCGTCCCATTTGGAGCCTCCAATGTGAGATAAAAAAACATGCGAACGTACCTTATTCTACATGTAGAGATTAATGAAGACTGAAAATGTTTCAGACGTTCGTCATCGAATGTCCCTGATTTTATCCCATTTACATTGTGACAGAAATTTTTCTGCACCAATTTAGTGAACTGAAAAGGGATGCCTTTTATCCCCAATATGGGAGAGATTATGACATATGTCATACGTCTTTAACCCAATTCTAACTTGTGACTAATATTACAAAGCCGTACAATCTCGCTATATAAACCCATATTTACGGGAAAATTTGTTCTGCCAAAGGAGGTGTTTGCATCAGAATACTTTAATACGTGTGATTGTTTCCAACCCTATGAAAAGGAGAATGTAGTATGTCGCGAAAGAGAATGTTTGTTTTGCTTGGCATGTTGATAGTTGTAGCAGCGGTCTTGGCGGCCTGTGCGCCGGGCCCTGCTGGCCCGCAAGGCCCTGCTGGCCCGCAAGGCCCTGCTGGTCCTGCCGGTGCGGCTCCCGCTGCATCCGATTTGACCTGCACCCAGTGCCACAATGATACCAGTTTGATCACTGGCAAATTGGAGGCTTGGTCTGCATCCGTTCACGGGAGTGGTACAGCCTTCGGTCATGCAGGCGGAAACGCCGCGTGCACTGGTTGTCACTCCGGCAGCGGCTTCAGCGCCGCGATTGCAGCGGGTGTTGATAATGCAGCCGCACAAGACGCTGCACTCGCGAACCCGAGCCGCATTGATTGCCGCGCCTGCCACCAGATCCACACCACCTATACCAAGGACGACTGGGCGCTGAAAACCAGCGCCCCGGTATCGCTCATCGCTGTTAAAGGTGCGACCTTCGATGGCGGCATGGGCAACCTGTGCGCTCACTGCCACCAGCCGCGCACGGCGTTCCCTGCCGCGACGGATGGCAAGGTCAATGTTGATAGCACCCACTGGGGTAGCCACCATGGGCCCGTGGACGCGATGATACTCGGTGTTAACGGCGCGGGCGGTGTGCAGGGCAAGCCTGCTCCCCACTATTCGATGGTAAAGGATACCTGCGTAACCTGTCACATGGGCGGCGCAAGTACAGATGCCAATCACTCCTTCACACCGAATGTGGCGACCTGCGTAACCTGCCATGCCGACGCCAAGAACTTTGACGTCAACGGCGTGCAGACCGAGATCAAAGGCAAACTGGAACAGGTCAAAACGGCCCTGCAAGCCAAGGGACTGCTTGATAAAGATGGCGTGATTGTCGTCGGCGAATACCCTGAGGCCCAGGCTGCTGCTCTCTGGAACTATCTCTTCGTTGAAGAGGACAAGAGCATGGGTGTCCACAATGCAGATTACGCCAATGCTCTGCTCGATCAGGCACTGACAGCGTTGAAATAAGATTCGCATCCAAGCACGCGGCTTTATCCCGCGCTAACTTGCTTGAACAGACCAAAAATGGCGGGCGCATTTGCGCCCGTCACTTTTATTTAAAGAAACGTGTGCGACTACTAATCACACCGATTTAGTGATAAATAGCACTTTCCCATATCTGGAATTTCCATAGAATTGGAGAATACGTCCTTGTAGGGCGTGTTTTCTTGAACGATTCCGTTCGGAAATAACAGGAGAATGCACAAATGAAGTGGTTTCCTAATCGAATCAGGCCGGCCCTCCTGATCGTCGGGGCGATTCTGCTCCTTGTTGGCGCGGCCGTTCTGGTATCCAGAGCAGATGCGGCAAAGCCTCCGCAGCCGGTCGCACAGCCTGCAGCTCAAGATAAACCATCCAACGATTATTGTCTCGGCTGCCACAGTCAGACCAATTTAACCAAAACCCTTCCAAGCGGAGAAACGCTTTCGCTCTATATTGATCCGAGCCTGTTCCATGAAGGTGTCCATAATCAGGCAAATATTGCCTGTGTGGATTGCCATACAAATATTTCGAGTTTTCCTCACCCCAATTTCGAAGCGAATACGATTCGTGATGTGACTTTGCAGCTTTACACATCTTGCAAGAATTGTCACGCTGACCAGTACAATAAAACGTTGGACAGTGTTCATCAAACTGCAGTTAATCTTCACATA
>JAJYOO010000103.1 GCA_021796155.1 Chloroflexota bacterium | reverse complement strand
CATGAAAACCATAAAATTCATTGTCGCTACTGATCCGGATTTGTACGGCTCGGACGCGACTCCGCAAGACGCACAAGAATTCGCAACATTTGCTTATCAGTATTTACAGAGACAGGGTTACGATCAAGTCGAGATCGAGTTTGTGGATAGATATCCGAGTGTGGATACCCAAGCCGGTCTCAGGAAAGAAGTCTGGTCGGCATATAAAGGTGAGTAGGAACACTCGGCAATTACGCTTTGAACGCGGAAACTCGCCTCGAGTGTTGTATTCGAGGCGAGTTTCTTTTTGGGGCGTAGGTTTACGCGGATATATGGATTCAATCCGCATCCCAATTTGAATTTGTAGTTATCTGCGTTTATTGAGCAACACACATTCCCAGATCATCCAAAATCCGTTCCGCCGCGAGACGCGCCGAAACCAGCGCGGTCGGAATCCCCGTGCCGGGGCGTGTGCTTGCGCCGACAAAGTATAAATTGCGATAATGCATGTGCCGGTTCGACGGACGGAAATAGCCGAGCTGGGTCAGGTTATGGCAGAGTCCGTGCGTGGAACCTTTCGTCAAGTTATAGCGTTTGCGCCACGAAAGCGGCGTGAAATTCATTTCGAACTTGATGTGCGATTCCAAATCCGTGATACCAAGCGTCTCCAATCGCCGGAATACATGCTGGCGCGCTGTGTCTCGAATTGCTTCCCAATCCTGTTCGCCGTTGCTGCTAAGATGTCCGACCGGCACAATGGCAGTTAATGTATCTTCATCAACCGGGGCCATGGACGGATCGAGACGTGCGGGAGCGTGAACATACAGACTTGGATTTTCCGGGATCGTCAAATCATCAATAATGCTTTTGAAATTATCGCGGTAATCGTCTGCCAAAAATAACGTATGTGGTCCTAACGTTTTATAAGTCTTGTCTACTCCCCAAAAGAAACTGATGACAGAACACGAAAAACGTTTGTGTTCTAGTTGCTTGACTATGCCATCCTGAGGAAGCAGATCATGATAGACGTAAGGAAGGTCGGCATTCGCGAGGATGACATCCGCATCCAACCTCCGACTATCGGCCAACTCCACGCCTCGCGCCTTTCCTCCGCTGATGTCAATCCGCGCCACGCTCGCGTCGTAGATAAATTCCACGCCTGCTGCTTCTGCAATCTCCATCAACGCGTCCACAATGCGATGCATCCCGCCTTTTGGATACCAGACGCCGTGCGCCAGTTCCGTGTAAGGCATCATCGAGAACGTCGCCGGCGCTTCGAACGGGCTCAATCCCATGTACACATCCTGGAACGTGAATGCAGCCTTCAAACGCGGGTCATCGAAATATGCCGACATGTTGCGATAATGTCCGATGAATGGCTTAAGCTGGAACAGAAGCGGAAGATTATTCAGTGTGAAGAAATCGGACGCCTTGCGAAAGTCGCGGTTGACTAACCGATCAATGCCTAAATGGTAGTGACGATGGCCCTCTTCCATGTAACGCAAGAATCCCAAGTAACTATCCGGTTCGATTGACTCCAATTGTTCGCGCATCGAATTCAAATCAGATGTGAGAGAAAGTTCGCTGCCATTATCAAAGACCAGGTGATAAGTTGGATCGACGCGTTGAAGTTGAAGCATCTCACGAGCGGAATATCCCAGCGCGGCAAATTCCGCGTCGTAGAGCAACGGCATGACCAGCAGAGTCGGGCCGGTATCAAAGTGATGTCCATCGCGGCTGACGCGGTCACAACGGCCTCCGGGGTGCGAGTTCTTTTCGATGACGGTGACGCGCATTCCATGTTGAGCGAGGCGCGCCGCGGCGGCAATCCCGCCCACGCCCGCTCCGATGACAATGATGGAAGGAGTTTTCATTTGAGTTTGTCTCGTAAAGTGAAGAGATCAAACACGAAGGGTACAAAGTACACAAAGGAAACAACAGAATTTGATTTTCTATCCTTCGTGCCCTTGGTGTCCTTTGTGTTAAAAAACATGTTCTGGAATAAAAGCCCGCGACATTGCAGACCATCCCATCATCAAAGCCGATGCAAAACTTTTATATTCAGGATATGCAGGCCGCAAATGATAATTATCGCTTTCGATGGCTGACAGCACCGATTCAAATCGCGTGGTGTAGGCAAAACCTGCGATGCGGCAGCGTGGATTCTCGACTCGGACGAGATAACGCCGTCCAGCGTGGAAGCAGGCTCGGGCAAGTTCGAGGCGGTCCCTGATCCACTTTCGGTACGCGTCATTTTCAACGTCACGTGGGTCAATATGGTTTTCTTCGACAACTTCACGCGGAATGTTGAAGTATCCGGCTTTGACATCATCCAGCGTATCGCGCAGCATGTGCGTGATGTGCGCCGCGCTGACGGCAAGATAACGCGTTTCGTCCCGCGGCGATTTACATTTATGCCCGATGAAATAATGCATTGCTTCGGTAACTGCGGTTGCAAGATTGCACGTGTATCCGTTCAGTTCATCGGCGGATATCAAATGCCCACGACGTTCGGCGTCGAAAGCCATGACCGTCATCATGTGTTGGATGTAAGACCACAAGCCGCTTCGTTCTCCGCGCCCGGAATGGATCAACTCCACCAGCATTGATTCCTCATCCGATGCGTGACGCGGCCAATCACCGCGATAGCAGCGATTGATCAGCGCCTGTTGATGCCCTGCAAATAGAAGACGCTCATGCTTCGACATCCCGTTTTGATCGAGTTGATCATCCACCCAGCGGAAATAAGCATAAGCACGATACGCGTCCGCGACCCGGTCGCGATCCACAAGCAGACGAATCGTGAAATATGTTTGTTTGCTGGCTGAATGAGTGATCGCGGCGGCTTGTATTGAATTCGATGATTTGCTTTCAAATTTCAAACCATCCGCTCTCAAGGTTAAGCTAGACATGTTTTCCTTCTCAACTTGCGTTTCAAAGACAAATTATTTGGAAATAAATCGCCACGGATATGTACGGCGATGCATCTTCGAGGTTTCTAAAATTCACATTTCAACACGGATAGTCTAGCTTCATAAAAATAAAAACTCCCCGTCCATGCGGAGAGTTTTTACCCTGTCTTATCGGACAGGAAGGAGTGAGATCACAAGATTCGGTCAAACGGCCCAGTCAGCGCGACCGATCTTATGATGCCGTGATGGGTACTAATTACCGGAATTGCCTGAACCGCCGGAACCTGGATTTTGATTTCTAGGATTGGAACCCGATCCGTTCGGATGTTGGTCAGGGACGAAAGATTCCGTGCTTACCGGTTCTGTGCTCACCGGAGCTGGCGTGCCAAATGATTCTTCGGTACTGACAGGTTCCATGGTTTTGGTTGGTTCTGGTGTGTCAAACGATTCGGTACTAACTGGTTCTGTGCTGATAGCAGTTTCAGTTGGTTCAACCTCGGTGGGTTCAGCAGTGCCAGTTGGTTCGATGCCCGTACCAGATGATTCGGGCACACTGACTTCATAAGCGACCAGGTTGCCATTGGCATCAACGAAGAATTCCAATTTGACCATATCGCCGACTTGGAAACTGCCTTGAATCTCGGCGTTGGTCGCCAGCATATAAACAATCCCGTTGATGGTGATGCTGCTCGAATCGATCGCGGAGATTGTTCCGACAACTTCATTATTGTTTGATGCGGGAGTCGGCGATACAGTTGCCGAAGGCGATGCAGTGGACGCCATAACACCCTGACCCTGGGTAGGTTCCATCGCCATTACACCTACGGCGCTGAATGCCAAGGCGGCCAATAAGAATACAGACAAAACTACTAAACGAACTTGCTCTTTCATGCTACCTCCAAGATGATCTGAATTACACTTACACTGTCGGAGGCAGGTTCAAAAAGTTATGTATAAAATTTAGATGTTTTTTGGAAGATTTTCGGATGGAAAAATGTTAAATGGCACAAATATAAGGATTATTGCTTGATGTGTGTGTTAAAAATTCACTACGATCCGGTCGCGGTCCGGTGATTTATTGACTTCCAACATCCACGGTGTAATAACTGCCGGCAGCGGTGTCGGCAATGTAGGCGTATCCGACGCCGATATCGGTTATGCGCGTGTCGAAAATAACGGCATGATGGGTTGGATCATTCATCCACCAGTTGAACGCATTCTGCGGGTAGCCTCCGCCATAAATCATCTCTTCATAAAAAGTTGCAGGATAGCCTTCCGCTGAAATGCGCTGGCCGATGGTCGAGGCATCCGAACCGGTATGACTCAGCAAGCCGTGACATGCCATATCAATGCTATGACCTTGAGCGGCTGCGGTTAATTGGAGGTTGACATTCAATGCTTTGAGTCCCGCTTGTGTACGCGCGTTGTTGATTAGACTCACGATCTCGTCCGGATATGAAGCGCTGACCGTATATTGGCAGCTCAACGGGCCCCGCGGCACACTGACCGGCGTCCCGTTTTGAGCCGTTGGCGTGATCTCGGTTGGTTGCGGGATGACTGCATTGCCAACCGTGATCTCCACCCAGAAATCCTGTTCGATTCCAATTGGCACAGTAACGCCATTGGAATTGTGAAGCTCGAAGTAACCGGTATAGATCCCGTCGGCGGTCGGCGCGACCAGATCAACAGAAATGTTGACGGTTGACCCCGGCGCGGTCGGCGGGATCGGTGCGGCAAGCGGCGTACTCATTTGGTCGCCGGAAACAAAGACGATGTTATATCCATTCCATGGACATTGTCCGTTATTTTTGAACTGCCACGTCTTCGTGAATTTCGAGCCGCGCGGAACGTTGGTTCCGTCGGGAATGGTCACATCCTGAAGCAATACGGCGGAGTCTTTGCAATCGGGCGAGGCGGTCATCGAAAACGGCGTGCCGTTCGGCGTCGCAGAAAGAGCCGTTGAAACAAATCCAACGGGAGTGGCCGAAGTTGTCGCGACTGCGCCCGCATACGACGTGGATGTTGGCGGCAGTGTCGCGGTGACAAAGAACGGTGTAGGATTTGGCGTTGATGGCGCAGAAATGGTAATGCTGCACGAGGTCAGGGCGAAAATCGTGCAAAGTGAAATCAAAACAAACGTACGCATGGAGTGATTCTAAAACAGAAATGGATATATGCCGAATCACATATCATCCGTTAATCTTTTGAATAATATGACAAGTGTTAGAACATCATCATCTGACCTTTTGCCTGTTCGACCGGATCGCTGGTGATCTGTTCATCGAACGTTTCCCGTGTCAATACCGGGACCTCGAAGAGGGCACGCACTAAACGATATTTCACCACCCGATAACTTTTCATCCGCTCCGCCAATTGCGGGTCGCGCTGCTCTTTGTAAGCGACGAGCGCCGCGCGTCCGCCAGGGACAACGATAATGCTCTGCGATGGTTGAAAAGAATTATTGACCAACACGCGTCCGACCAACGCTGAAGCCAGAACAAAAAATACGCGTGCTGGTTTTTTACTTTCTCTCCAAAATAGAATTTGATCCTGTCCATGAGTCTGATATTCCAAGCGTTTGCCAATAGAAAGAATTAACTCTTCGGTCTTTCTCAGATCCGCGCGGCGTATGGATGCCTGGTCTTCCTGCCTCAATTTCCATCTTGCGCCATTTCTTTCGGCATACGAATCCAACACTGCATAAATCATAGCTTTCGACGGCGTCAGCAAACCGGTGAACTTTTGATAAAGTGCGTCTTCGATTTCGAGATAAATGCTTTCGGGATGTTTTTGAAGAAAGGTTACGATTTCCACTTCGACGCGGCAGCCAGCGATTCGGTTTGCGATGGCTCGCGCAGACTCCATAATCCGGTCTCGATGCTTTCGCCCGTCGAATGATGAACAAAGCGATCATCATCTTTCAAGGCAGTTTCCATCAACGGTTGAATTGCTCGTAATACAACGTCGAATTCTTCATCCGGATTTTTCAACGAATGGGATTCGTTCAATGCCAGCAACGCCGCAGCATGAACATGAAGATAACTTGCGGGTTCGCCGCGTTCGGTAAGATGGGCTTGTACAGCTTTTTGAATTGCTTCCACATTTGGTTTGGCAATTTCGCGCTTCAAATGTTCGCCGCGTTCCCACACAATTTGGATCGGATCGTGTTCTGTCCGTAAAGCCAAACCCTTCAAATCGAATTCCGCCGCGCTGGCTGCCGTCAATACGGACGTGAGAAAAAGTGGTTCAGCTTCGGACAATAATCCAAAGAATGGTGTGCCGATTGCCAGCAATTCAAAGAGATGTTTAAACGCTGAACTTAACGCGGTCGCATTCCACGCCCAATCGTATCGTCGGCGGCGCAATGCGATCTTGTATGGCTCGACGGCTGAACCTCCCCACAGCCAACCAGCCCATAAAGCCGAAAGAGTCCAAAACGCCTGGTTGGGACGCGGCAGCGATCCGATCACAGCCGCGATAGGAATCTCCTTTTTGACTTCATGCGCGAGGCCTTTGAGACGGCCTTCATAAATACAAATGCCGCCGCTTTCCGGGATTCGATTCGGCCACGCCACACACGGGACGCTGGAGGCAGCCTCTGTCCATGAAGCGATTCCGTCCTCGAGCATTTTCCAAATGTTATGCTCGCGGAATTGGCTTGACGTGGATAGTTGTTTTGGTCTCGGCCTTTCGGCGGGATGGCCCCACAATGTGTTGCCCGCGTCACATGCCATGAGAATCAATGCAGTCAATGCGCGTCGACGCTCGGATGTGAGATTCAAGCTGTCGAGGCGATTGATGATTGTGGTCAGCACATAAAGCGGACGCGGCAGATAATGCTGGATGGCCTCTTCAGCAAACGCGCGGTTTTCATCATCCAGACTCGTCACACGTTCAAGCGCTCGTGAACGATGCAACGCGTCCGTCGCGGCAATCTTTTTTGCGCGTTCGATATCTTCGAATGTTGTGATACGCTCGCCTTTATCACCACAATTTTTGCATTCGTAAATTCGGGCAAACGGTACGTCTTCATCTTTGCGCCAAAGAAAAGCTTGCGCTTGAATTTCGTTCCCACATTTTTCACACTTGGTCAGGTAAAGCGATTGAAGATGGGTCTCCAATCGTTCATCGCCTTTTTTCGAGACGGCTAAATCCGCGAGCGCGGCTTTGAAATCAGATTCGGATGGCGGGTCCGCTGCGATTTCTAATAGAAAGCGCGTAATTGGATTGTTGGCTGTGACGAGAACGCGATATCCGGCGCGAGCGGCCTCAAGAGGCAATCGGGGAGCGAAACCAAAAGGATCGAGCAGCCAGCTTGAAGGCTTGCCCTGAGCCGCGTCGAAGGGCGGAATGTGATGCGACAACCACGTTGAAACTGTCCCTTCTTCGAGGGGAGGAATGAATCGCGATAGCGGGCCAGGATCCGCCGGTTTGAGGCCGGGAATATATGGCAGACTCTCCATGCCTCAAGTATACATTTCTCCAAATAAAAAACAACTCTCAGATGACTGCGGCAAAAATTTCAAAGAGTGGAATTAGCCAGTACAATGTAGCAATAGTTTCTACATGAGCAAGCTGACTCAACTTCTTTTTGACCTCGGTTATACTGCGCTCATGATATTTGCCGGAATACTCTGGCCCTGCTAAACGTCGGCCAAGCCGGTAAAAGATATTTTCGGTGGGGCCGGATACAATAAGATGACCGCCCGGCTTCAGCA